>VERO01000162.1 GCA_018882625.1 Phycisphaerales bacterium
ATGTAGGCGAGATTGCCGGCGCGGTCGATGACGAACATGTGCGGCGTCGTCTTGGCGCCGTACGCCTTGCCGCAGGTCCCCTCAGGGTCCATCAGCATCGGGATCTCCTTGCAGATCGCGGCGCTGTCGGCGCCGTTCTCCGACTCGCTCTTGCCGTTGTAGCCCGGGTGCGTGGAGTTGATGCAGAGGTACACGGCATCGGGATCGGCGGCCTTCATGCCGTCGATCACCTTCTTGGCGCGGCCCGTGCTCCAGTAGGAGTCAGGGCTCGTCTGGCCGCTGTACGGGCAGTACGGGCTGAACCACTCGATCACCACCGTCTTGCCCTTCATGTCGGCGAGCGTGTAGGTCTTGCCGTCGACGCCCTTGAGCGAGAATGCCGGGGCCGGATGGCCGATCTCGGCCTTCTCGGCCTTGGTCGTCTTGTCATCCTTCTGCGGCTTGTCCGTGTGCGTGGTGTCGGACTTCTTGGCGTCGTCCTGCGCGACGGGACCCGCGGCGATGAGCGAGGCTGCAAGGACGGTGGCGCCTGCGAGGCAGGCAACGGACGCGAGGGAAGCGATTCGCATGATCTGGGAGTCTCCGGGTGCCCATCCCCCAGCCTGCCGGAGGATGACGCATCCTCAGCGGGCGGGTTCAGGACCGGGGAGCGTAGGCGCGGTCGGGACCGAAATGTCCACGAAGTACGTAGGCCCCGAGGCGTTGCCGCCCACCAGCACGAGCCCGCGCGCACGCGGGGCCCCGCCCGGCGCATCGCCGGGAGCCACCGAAATGGGCGTCCTGAGCGTCCAGAGGCCCCTCGAGGCGTCCCACTGCAGTGAATGCGGCCCCATGCCATCGCCCCAGCGGATCCCCGCGCAGTCATCGGGAATGAACCGCACGGTGTCGGATTCCTGAAGACCGGCGATGGACGCCACCAGCGCTCGGGAGGCTCCGTCGGCCGAGACGGCCACCGAGCCGCCGGCCGGCAGCGTGCGCGGCCACGCGCGAGTGCCGGGTGCGCCAGAAATCGATGCCGCCTCCGTGGGCAGCGTGCCGTCGAGCGTGGACCGCCCAGCCACGCACGAACGCTTGCACGCGAGCCACGAGAGCTCGCCGCGCACCTGAAGCGTCCCTTGCCAGCCCGCTGGCCTCGTCACCGGCACGAGCAGGTGCACCGTGCCCGAGTAGCCGAAGGTGCGCTCATCGGAGTCGCCGAAGATCTCCGGACGCGGATAGGCGAGCGGTCCTGAGGACCATCCCTCCGGCAGCTGGAGCTTCACCGAAGGTGCCGCTCCGCTGTCTCCGGGGTTGCTCCAGTAGATGTGCCACTCGGGCGCGATGGTGACGCGGATCGCGATCGCCTCGCCCCCGCCCGGCGCGCGCACGAGTGCGGGCTCGAGCGATGCGCGCACGAGGTTCGCGGGCACGGTGGGTGGCGTCACGGGCTGCGCACGCGATGCCATGCCTACCTGCGCACCACGCGCATCAGCTGCGGCTGCGGACGGCGCCGGATCTGCGCCAGATGCCCCGCTGGCCAAGAGCCACGCGAGCGCCGACGACGCCAGCGCCGCGAGATACGATGCCGCAGGCGGATCCGGGTTAAGGCGCTCCATGCGTGCACGATAGGCGCGCCTTCGCGCCGCGCACCGCATCCGCCGACCACGCCCCACGCCGCAAGGAGCCGCGACATGCACCGCACCACCCTGACGTCACTCGCCGCTGCCGCCTGCCTTGCGCTCGGCGCAGTGGGCTGCGACCGCAAGACGAGCGACAAGGACCTGGTGTTCGTGGACCCCTACCGCGCCGTCGAGGTCATGAACCAGCAGGGCTCCATCTTCGAGAAGCCCAAGTCCGCCGCGTTCGTGGATCCGCGGCCGCGCATCGACTATGTGCGCGAGCACATCCCAGGCGCCATCAACCTGCCCTTCGAGGACATGACGCTCGAGGCGCAGACGTACCTGGGCAAGTACCAGATCCTGGTGGTCTACGACACGGACTACGACGACATCATCTGCCGCGCCGCGAGCAAGCGCCTCATGGAGCTCGGCTTCGACAGCGTCTATTCGCTCGAGGGCGGGCTCAAGGCGTGGAAGAAGGCAGGCAACGACGTGACGACAGGACTTCCCGCCGATGCCCCTCCGCTCGCGGACCAGCCGTCGTCCTGACGTTCACTCGAGCGCGGCAACGCGTGCCGATCGCGGGAGTGCGGCAGCGGATCGTGCGCTCACTCGAGCGCGGCAGCGCCCGACACGATCTCGGTGAGCTCGGTCGTGATGCGCGCCTGGCGTGCACGGTTGTAGTTGCGCTTGAGCGTGCGACCGAGGCCGCCTGCGTTGTCGCTCGCGGCCTTCATCGCGACCATACGCATCACGTTCTCCGACACCACCGCGTCGTTGGCCGCCTGGAAGAGCGATACCTCGACGCAGCGCGGCAGCAGCTCGTCCATCAGTTCGCGCGCGCCGGGCGAGTAGTCGTACATCGTGGCCGCGCCGCCGGCCGCCGAGGCGCCGCCGGGAATCGCGAAGGGCAGCAGCTGCATCACCTCGGGCACCTGCCTCGAGTTGCTGATGAAGCGCATGTAGGCCACGTGCACGGAGTCGATCTTGCCTGCCGCAAAGTCCGCCATGTAGCGCCGCGCCACGGCAGCGACCGTGTCGAAGGAGGGCTTGTCGCCGAAGGCGTGGCGCTCGGCCAGCTCCACCTTCTGGAACTTGAAGAACGCCACCGCCTTCTTGCCGCTGGCCTCGACGGCGAGCGTCTTGCCCTTGGCGATGCGGCTGCGGATGTGCGCGAGCGCAGAGCGGAGCAGGTTGCCGTTGTAGGCGCCGCAGAGGCCGCGGTCGGATGCGATCACCAGCACGACCTCGCGACCCGTGGGCTTCTCGTGCGTGGCCAGCAGCGGGTGCGACACATCGCCAGCGGCGGCAGCCACCTCGGTCGCCAGCGTGCGGATCTGCTCGGTGTATGGACGGCTAGCCTTGGCCCTCTGCAGGCTCGCGGTGAACTTCGCGGTCGCGATCATCTGCATCGTCTTGGTGATGCGCTGGATGGTGCGCACCGCCACCATGCGCTTCTTGATCTCGCGGATCTGGGCCATAGGGTCGGAAATGGTATCAGGACGTGCCCGCCGCCGCCCCCGCCCCGAGGACCATGCCGTCGTGGGCCAGCCGCATGCCTTCGGGCAGTCGCCCATCGAGCTCCGCATGGGCGATGTCGTGGGTCATGTGCACGAAGACCGTGCGCCCGGCGCCGATGCGCTGCGCTGCCGCGACAGCCTCATCCACCGTGAAGTGGGTAGGGTGCGCGCGCTCGCGGAGCATGTCGAGCACGAGCGTGCGTGGCCGCCCGATCGCCTCCCACGAGCCCTCCGGGATCGCCGACACGTCGGTGCAGTACACCAGCGGCAGCAGCCCTCCTCCATCGCCGCCCAAGGCGCACTCGATGCGCCAGGCAAGGATCGGAAGCCTGCCGTGCATCACCGCGATCGCACGCGCGCGCAGGCCATGCCGCATCACTTCATCGCCCGCGCGCACCGCCACAGGAACAAGGTCCGCCACGAACGAGTCGTTCACGTTCTCGCTGCGCCGGAAGATGTGCCGGTACACGCGCTCGATGTCCGCGATGGTGGGCGCATCCGCGAACACCTCGATGGGCGCGCGCATGATGGCGTTGTAGCGGCGCACCTCGTCGAGCCCCCACACATGGTCCACATGCGAGTGCGTGAGCAGGATCGCGTCGCAGCGCGAGATTCCAGCACGCAGCGCCTGCTCGCGGTGGTCCGGGGACGCATCGATGAGCCAGATGCGGTCGGCACCCTCCGGATCTCGGAACCGCAGCACCGCGCTGGTGCGGAGCCTGCGGTCGCGGGGGTCGTCCGAGCGGCACACGCGGCAGTCGCACCCGATCACGGGGATCCCGGAGCTGGTGCCGGTGCCGAGCATCTCGAGCGACGCCGCGGATGCGCGCACGCTCATGTGCCGCCCTGCGCGGACTCCGCATCGGCGCGATCGAGCACGTCCCGCATGGAGCGCACGACGGGCGCAGGATCCTCCGCCGCGCAGACCGCCGTCGAGACCGCAACGCCGCGGCAGCCCGATGCCGCAAGCTCGCGCACCTGCTCCACGCCGATGCCGCCGATCGCCAGGTGCGGGATGCCGGGAAATGCCGCGAGAAACGCGCGCAGGTACGCGGGACCCGAGATCGCGATGCCCGGCTTGAGCCCGCTCGCGTACATCGCGCCGACACCGCAGTAGTCGGCGCCGTCCTCGACGGCCGCGTGCGCCTCGGCCATGGAGTGCGTGCTCACGCCGACCATCAGCCCACACCCCGCGAGCTTGCGCACGTCGGCCACGGCAAGATCCTCCTGCCCGACGTGAACGCCATCGGCGCCCGACGCGAGCGCCACATCCGCGCGGTCATTGACGATCACCGTCACGCCAGCGGCATGCGCACGATCGACCACCTCCCGGCAGTGCGCCACCAGGGTGCGGGCAGGCATCCCCTTCTCGCGCACCTGGATGCAGTCTGCGCCACCCTCGATCGCCGCATCGAGCACAATGCGCCATGGCCGCGAGCAGAGGCTCTCGGTAAGCAGCACGCACACGCGCCACTGTCGCACGCGTGCACTCGACATCCGGGCCTCGAGGCGCGCGCACAGGTCATAGGCGCGGTAGCGCAGCGCCTCCACGCTCCACGCCGTGCCCGGCACCGAAGGCACGGACTTGAGGCATTCCTCGATCGCGCGCAGGGCCTGCGAGAGGCGTGCCGCGTTGGCGACGACGAGCGCGTGAGAGCCGCTCCGCGTGCCCTCGAGCGCGCCCTCGCGCTCCCGCCCGGCGTCGCCGCCGACGTCGCGGTGTGCCGCAAGCTGGCCCGGCGGCAGCGCTGCGCCAACCTGCGCCAGCGCGTGGCGCAAGTCCTTGAATCCGCCGGCGATGGAACCGTCATCGGCCACAAAGCGCGCCACATCCTCGAGCACTCGCGCGGCCTCCGCCGCACGGTTGAGGTTGGCATCGAGCATTCTGGGGATTCCGCGCATCCGGACGTACGAGCCTACCCCAGTGCCGCGCGGTGCCTATCCTCTGCATCCCATGAGCGAGCCCGCCAATGCACGGCGCCACTTCATGACCGCGATGGCCGCGCTCGCGGGGGCTGCGGCACTGCCCGCGGCGGCGTGCGCCTCCGCCGCTTCGACTGCGACGGGCGCGGCGAAGGCGCCATCACCGACAACCCCAACGACCAAGGAGAACCACATGCCATTCACGCTGCCTGAACTGCCGTACGCCGAGAACGCGCTCGAGCCATCGATCGATGCGCGCACGATGAACATCCACCGCACCAAGCACCACCAGGCCTACGTCGACAACCTCAACAAGGCGCTCGAGGGCCAGGCTGCGTACGCGAACATGTCGATCGAGCAGATCTGCGCGAACATCGCGTCGATGCCCGAGTCGATCCGCATGGCCGTGCGCAACAACGGCGGCGGCCACTTCAACCACGCGATGTTCTGGGTGCTCATGGCGCCCAAGGGCACTGGCGGCGCGCCGAGCCCCGCGCTCGCGAAGGCGATCGATGCGGCCTTCGGCTCCATGGACGAGTTCACGGCGAAGTTCGCCGATGCCGGGATGAAGCGCTTCGGCAGCGGCTGGGCGTGGCTGATCAAGAAGGCCGACGGCTCGCTCGCGATCACCAGCACCCCCAACCAGGACAACCCGCTGATGACGGGCATCGCGGATGCC
>VERO01000163.1 GCA_018882625.1 Phycisphaerales bacterium
AGGTAGAGCGTGCCGCCGTCGACCTTCACAAGCATGTCCTTGGTCACCGGCGCGCCGCGGAAGTGGCCCATGTTCCAGTAGACGCCCTTCGCGATGCGCAGGCGAAGCGAAGGACCTGCGTAAGTCACGCCGACACGCACCTTGCGCATCTCGTGCCACTCCGCGGGCACCATGAAGTGGCAGACCTCCCCGCGCTGCAGCATCACGTCCGCGTCGATAACGGGCAGATCGCCGAATCGGATGCGCCAGTTGAGGCGTGCCTGCGCCAACGCCGCCTTGCTGGTCTCGGAGTACTCGAGCCCCACGCCCAGATTCGCAGCGAGCGCCTTGAACTCGCTCTCCTCCTCGGGAGAGAGCATGGCGTCGCCGAGCGCGGAGTCCACGGTGCCCTGCACAAGCGACTTGACCTCCTGCGCATACACGCGCGTCTTCATGTCCTCCGGGATCGACAGGTGCCTGACGAGGGCCTCAAGCGCCGATCGCTCGTCATCGGTGAGCGACTTGTCGCGAATGGACTGGTTCAGTGCGGAGGCGTAGGTCGACATGCGCACGGAGTCGATGACACGCGCATGGCCGGCCGGCGAGATCGCGAACAGGTCCCGCAGATGGCGCAGTCCGTCCGCATCGGCCCTGCCCATGCTCCGGTCGCGCAGGCAGTGCATCAGGTAGTCGCAGTAGGCGGCCTCGAGCGAATCCGAACACGACGCATGGATGTCGACGCCGTACTCGGCGTTGATCCGCTCGATCGTGTCGAACCCGATGTCCTGCACGCGCGCTGCGGCGGCCAGCGCGTTGTTGAGCTCGATGAACGCATTCTGCGGGTTCTTGCGCCCAAGGAGCGAGCGCCAGAACCCGTTGGCGACGGGGAGCCTGTTGGCGAATGGATGTGCGGGCGACGATCCGCCGGAAGGTGGCATCCCAGCGATTACACCACGGCTTGCCTGCAGGTGCCGCGACACCACGCCGGCGACGCTGGCATTGCAACTAGTTGGGTATACTAGTTGCATGGTGCACCACATTGGGTCGTTCGAGGCCAAGACCCGCCTTGCGGAGCTGCTTCGGCTCGCGGAACGCGGCGACGAGGTGGTCGTGATGCGCCGCGGCCAGCGGATCGCGGTCATCATTGGCGCGAGCCGCTACGACGAGGTGACCCACGCGAGGGCTGCCGACTGGCGCGCGGACACCCGCGAGTGGATCGCCCAGGGGCCGCGCATCTCGCGAAGCGCCTTCGAGAGCGTCCTGGCTGACTCCAAGAAGGGCCGGCCGTGATCGTCGTGGACTCGTCTGCAGTGCTCGCGATCCTGCTGCGGGAGCAGAGCGCGTCGGCCGTGTTCAAGGCGATCGAGCAGAGCGATGCGCTGCTTGCACCTGCCCTCCTGCCCTACGAGGTCATGAGCGGGCTGCGGAGCGCCGAGCGCCTGAAGCGGATCGATTCGGATACAGCGACCCGGGCGAGGACCCGCATGGCTGCGTTCCCGTGGTCGTACGAAATCCATGGCAGCGAATCAGCGCTGCGGAACGTGGCGCGCATGGCAGCAGCACATGGGCTCTCTGCGTACGACGCCTCCTACCTGGAGCTCGCTGCACGACAGGGATGCCCGCTCGTCACGCTTGATGCGGGCCTCCGCAAGGCCGCACATGCGGAACACGTCAAGGTGCTGCCGCGAACCGCAGCCTAGGCGCGCACGCCGAGCAGCGCCGCGGCCCGCGCGGCGATCTGCGAGTGGTGCAGGCCAGCTGCCCGGAGACGGTCGTCGTGCGTCAGGGGTGTGCCCGAGGCAGCAGCGCCAGGCACCCCCACCGACTGCACGTGCATCGCGCCGATGGTGAACGCATCGCCCGAATCCGTGCATGCCTCTGCGATCGCGGATGCGAGCAGACCGCCGGCGCCATCCTCGACCACCAGGATGTTGCCGCCGTTGCTGTTCGCGAGATCGAGCAGCGCATCGCGGTCGAAGGGAATGCTGTAGAGGTCGACGATCGTCGCGTCGATGCCTGAGAGGTCGAGCAGGTCGAGTGCGCGATTGCACTCGTGGATCATCGCGCCTGCACTCACGATGAGCAGGTCGCGGCCCTCCGTGAGCACCTCGAACTTGCCAAGCTCGAAACTGGTGCTGTCGCCGTAGAGGAACTCCCCCTCGACGTCGCTCGTGCGCATCATGCATGGGCCGTCATGCCTGGCCATCGCAACCGCGAGGCCATACGCCGCCCACGCATCGGCAGGCTGCAGGATGTGGAACGCCGGCGCGCCATGACGGCACAGCGTGGTCAGCGGGCGCAGCGCCGCGGCGTCCACAAGCGCGGTCTCAGGCGTGCCTGTCGCGGGACCCGCGATTCCCGCATGGCTACCGATCACCTTGACGTTCGCGCCAGCGCGCGCGGCCGACTCGATGTCACCGTGCGCAGTCGACACGAAGCGTGCGTACGTCGAGCAGAACGGGATCGCGCCAGCGGACGCGAGACCGATGGCCGCCCCGACCATCGACTGCTCGCCCGCACGGCACTCCACGAAACGGTCCGACAGCGCGCGGTCATTCGCGAAGGCATCCGCTCCCGTGGCGCTGCGCGTATCGGTGTCGAGCGACCAGATGCGCCGGTCAGACTGCGCCAGCGTGCGCAGCGCGAGCCCGTAGGCGCGGCGCGTCGAGAGCTTGCCTGTGGCAAGCACGGTGCCCATGTCCGCAGCGCGCATCGCCTGCGCGAAGTTGGCGATGGTCGCCGAGGCGGTGCCTGCACTGTCGGTCGCGGTTCCTGACATTGCGCTGGTCGCCGATGCGGCGGTTCCCGCTGCCGCAGCGCGCACCTGGCCAGGGGCCTGCCGCCGGAAGTGGCCGGCGCTGGCGAGTGCGCTCGTGTACCGCACGCGCATCGCATCGAGTTCCGACTTGGCCTGCCTGAGTCGGTCGCCGGTCGGCGCGCGCCCGTGCCACGAACCCGCCTGCAGGCTGCTCGAGCCCCAGCCTTTGGTGGTGCGCGCGAGGATCGCCGTGCACGTGCCCTTCGCCGCAGACTGGGCGGCATCGGCCAGCGCCTGGCGAATCTGCGCAGGATCATGTCCGTCAATGGTCACGCACGACCAGCCGAATGCGCCGAACTTCTTCGTGAGCGCCGCGGCCGACTGGCCCGGTCCGGTCGCACCCGACTGGCCCGACTGGTTGCATGCGATGATCGGCACCACGTTCGTGAGGCTGCGCTCGACCGCAAGGTCGCACGCCTCCCACACCGCCCCCTCGCGCGTCTCGCCGTCGCCGATGATGCAGAACACGCGGCGCGGCGACTTGCGCTCGCGCGCATCGAGCGCGAGGCCCGTCGCGATCGCGAGCCCGCGGCCAGGAGTGCCCGGTGCGATGTGCGTCACGTGCCTGACGGATGCGCCGACGTCCGACTCGACCGCATCGGTGATGTGCGATGCATGGCGGCCGCTGATCACGAGCGCATCGGCATCATGGTTGGCGCCCGACGCGGGATCCCACCGCATCGACTCGTAGAGGAGCACCGTGGCGACGTGCGCGATGCCCATGGCGCTGGTTGGGTGGCCGGATCCGGAAGTTCCGCATCGATCGAGCACGGAGTGGCAGAGCTGGATCGCAGTGGCGTGGGTCGCGGCCTCGAATGACATCGTTCAGTGCACCTCGTGTGGATCTGGAAGCTGGTTGGACATGGCTCCTGCCCCGCAATGCGGCGGGCTGTGCCGAACTTCCGAGTATGACCGCCCGAAGCGCCCGATGCAATGTCCGGGACCCGTTCCTTCGGGCATTTTGGGCAATTCCCGTGTGGGCACGGCGTTTCATGCGAAAATGCGCCGCATGAACTCCCAGATGCCGGTTCCCCAACGCGCGACCCGACTGTGGCTCCGAACCGTCGGTGCCCTGGCCTGCTCGCTGATGGCCGCGACGGCGATGGCCGCCGCTTCGGGACCGGCGCCCCTCAAGTCGGCCGAGGTCGTCGAGGCACTGAGGCTCGCCGGCATGGACGACGATGCGGTTCGGCGGGCGCTCGCTGCGTATCCACGCTACCTCGAGCGCGCGATGGCAGCGCAGCGCGAGCGCATCGAGCCTCTTCGCGCAATGCCCCGTGCTGCACGCGATGCGGCACCTGAAGTGCAGCTCAAGTCGGCACAGGAGATCGCCCGCGCGATGCGCAGCGCGAGCGAGGCGGTCGACGCTGCCGAGCGGCAGTTTGTGGATGACGTCATCGCCACCATTCCGGAGGCCGGATCCGACACCCGCCAGCGGGTCGACACCGTCTTGAAGTTCCGGCTGACGCGACGGGCCGCAGCGGCCTGGATGCGCGATCGCCTGGTCGGACTGAGCCCGGGCTCGAGTGCCGCCGACCCTCGGGAGGCGATCAGCAGGATTGCGCTCCCCGACAATGTGCGCGCGCGCGCGATCGACCGGATCAGCCAGTACGAGCGGATCGCCGCACCTGTGATGCGCCAGTGGCGCGAGTCGTGCGCGGATGTGCCGATTGCGCGTGCACGTGCGGCGGATGCGGACCCCATTGGGCGAAGAATGGCCGCAGCTGCCCCAATCGCCGGCTGGTCCACGCAGATCGGAACCCAGTTGCGGGTGATGCTGGCGGACATGCGCGAGATACTGCCCCCTGTCGAATTCGAGCAGTTCCGCACGAACCTCTTGCGCAATGCGTACCCGTCTGCGCTTGCGAGCGCGTCCCGTGCGGACCGTGCCATGCTGGGTGCGCTCCGGAAGGCTGCGAAGGGCGAGCCCGATGCGCAGGCTGCCGCTCGCAACCAGCAGAGGTACCGCGACTGGGCGAAGGCGCGCGATGCCCGCTGCGAATCGCTGATGGCCGCCGCCGATAGCGGTGTGCCCGCGGGCTCGATGATGCTGCAGATGCTCTCAGCGCCAGGTGTGCCGCAGGCGAACCGGGTTGCGGACAGCGACAGCGCGCTCGCGCAGGTCATGGAGGACCTGAAGGCCCTCCGTGCCGCCGCGGACGAGAGCGCCGGGGCACTCGAGGGCGTAGACCCTGCAGACATGGTGCCCGACTGGGCGATGGCGCTCCCCGAAGGGATCGGGATGCCCGAGGGAGATTGGGCGGCAGGACTTCCCGATGCGATGGGCATGCCCGCGGGAAACTCGGAGGTCACCGTCACCGTGGACGACCGTGCAGCGCCGGCCGACGCCGGGGCGCCGGGACGGGCCGGTTCGACGGCCGGCGGCCCTGCGGACGCTGCTGCCACAACGACGTCGGTGGTGATCTCCTCTGCAGTGTCCTTCAGCACCGACGGCGCCGGACCCGGATCGCTGGACATCAGCGGCCCTGTGCAGGTCATGGCCTTCTCCACCGTAGATGGCGCGAGCATGCTCGGCGAGCAGATCGACCTGACGGTGAGCGACATGTTCGGCGATGACGGCATGATCTCGGTCGAGTACTCCGGTGGTGACGAGCTGTTCCTGCCCAACCACGACCAGGGCATCGACGAGACCCGCGTGACTCGCCGGATGAGCGCACCACGTGCGGATGCCATCGGCCTGCCGGAGCTCCTTGCCGAGCTTCGCGCGCGCGGCATACCGGCGCTGTCCCAGCCTGCGGAGCTCGCGGTGCGCGACAGCATCGAGCAGTACATGTCGCAGCACGCCGCGCTGACTCGTGCGCTGGCGATGGAGTGGTCGGGGCGCGACCCCGAGGCCGACGTCGCGGCGCCCGAGCCAGCCACCCCACAGGAGCAGATCCAGCAGGCCATGGC
>VERO01000164.1 GCA_018882625.1 Phycisphaerales bacterium
GAGCTGGGTTCCGCAAGCAGGGCGCCGGACACTCCGGTGTTGCGGTAGATGTGGGTCCGACGCCCAGTTGATGGGCAGAACGGGCCCAAGTCCGCATCCACATCGCAGACGATGACGTCCTTGCGCCCGTCGAGGTCAAGGTCCTCGATGATGATCGCATTGCCGAACTCGCTGAGGCTGTCGGTGATCGTGGTAATGGAGAAGATGGCCTGGCCTGAGGCATTGTTGCCCGTGTGCAGCGCGTACCGGTCCTTGCCATCGTCGGACACCACGAAGTCAAGCCGGCCGTCGCCGTTGATGTCGCCAGTGGCGAGTCCGTATGGCGCAAGGTTGGGGTAGACCGAGACCGGACCCGTCCACGACCGTCCGGGGCCCGTGCCTGTGTCGCGGTTGTAGAGGATCGCCACGTCCTGCCCGCTCGTGAGCGTGTTCACGCGCATCACGTCCATGAGCCCGTCCTGGTTGAAGTCGCCGGACACGCAGGCGTTGCCGAAGGCGCTCGCCAGCTGGGCGGAGGTCATGCTGGTGGTGCCGGTGTCGAAGAAGTGCCCCGGTCCCGGTCCGCCAGCAGCAGTGCCGCGGTTGAACAGCAGGCGATTGTTGTAGTCGTTCGTGGGGTTCTCGGCAGGCGACTGGTTGCACTCCCCCGGATCCGACGTGGTGCCGTTGCTGTTGAGGTCGATGCAGATGGTCCCGGAGGTCTCCGGAGTGTCGTAGTCGACGTAGAACAGGTCGACGTAGCCGTCGCCGTTGTAGTCCCCGACCGCGAGCTCGCAGAAGCGCGGATTGGAGGCGGCGCCCGAGTTGGCGACCATCGTCGGCATGCGCACATCCTCGAATCGGAACCCGCGCCAGCTGCCGGAGGGGTCGTTGCCGAGGTTCATGTACACGCGAGGCTGGCCCAGCATCGCGCTCACCGTGTCGGACATCGTGGTGGCCGTGACCAGGTCAACCCACCCGTCGTTGTCGACATCCACGGCCCGCACGTCGCGGGTGTTGGTCGCATCGAGCATGCCGCGCGATGCGCCGTCATCCGCAGCCTGCCCAAACTCGGCCGTGCGGTCCACAAGCACGCCGCCCTCGTTCATGAGCAGCAGCTTGGCGCGCCCGCCCTCGATCGATCCCGGGAACTTGCGCGCGCAGATGATGTCCGTGTCGCCATCCCGGTCGAAGTCGCCTGTGGCGAAGTCCTTCTCGAGGTTGTCTCCCGCCACGAGCGCCGGCGGCGCCACCAGCCGCGATGCGGTCTGGTTCGAGAAGGTGACCCATGACTGGGCGTCAGCGCTGCCTGCAGCGCACGCCACGACAGCGATCGCGATCGCAACGTCGGCTCGCATGTGTCTCCTCATCGGCATGGGCCCCATGCCGCAAGCACCGCAGTGAGATCGAGCCCATTGGTTACGCCATCATGGTTGAGGTCGGAAGCGCCGGCAGTGCCCCAGCCCGCAAGCACTGGCGAGAGGTCGAAGCCGTTGACCGTGCCGTCCCCATTGAGGTCTGCGGTGCAGCCCGCGCATGTGTCGGGCAGCCCATCGCCGTCGTTGTCCGGCATGCCGCCGATCGCGATGTCCACCAGGTCACTCGTGCCATTGCCGTTGCAGTCCGTCGCATCGCCCTCGAATGCGAGCACGAAGGCCGCCATGTCCAACGCGTTCACGGTGCCGCTCTGGTCGATGTCCGCGACAGCGCATGGATGGTCGGGGTTCGTCGTGCCCATCGTGATGCACTGCCGCATCAGCGCAAAGTCACCCAGGCCGACCGAATTGTCGCCATCGAGGTCGAACTCGATGCGCCCGAGCGAGCCAAGGAAGGCGATCAGCTGCTGTCGCTCTGTGGGGCCGAGCGCGGCGAAGGCCGCAGCGCTCGCGGCGCCCTCCCCAAGCGGCCCGTGCGCCGCGATCGCCTGCGTGACGCGCGACTCGAACGTGCCTCCTGCAGCGCGTCCGTCGTGCAGCATCGGGTCCCGCCGACGGAGGCCCCAGAGCACCGGTGTGCGCATCTCCGTCTCCGACGCATCATCCTGCTGGATCCCGTCGCCGAGAAGCCCCATGTCGTGGATCAGGAAGTCCGAGTAGGGGCGGAACGTCCTGCCGCGGATGGCGTCCTCAAGCGCGGGGTCCTGCGCTGAGGACCACTGCGGCACATGGCACTTGGCGCACCCGATCGACGTGAACACCGACTCGCCCGACATCCCTGACCTGGGCGTCTGCGGCGGAGGTGCGAGATACCTCTGGAAGTGCGTCACCCGGTCGATGAAGGCGAAGCCTTCCGCGTCCTCCACGTCCTCGACATCCTCGACAGGGTCGCACTGGAGCAGGCGCGCGGTGTCGTTGTTCGGCGCGTTCTCTACGGGCTCGAGCCGGTTGGTGAAGCCCATCTCGTTGCGGGCCGCGTCACCCGAGAAGCTCAGCACCGTGGCAATCTGCGCCTTCCAGCCGAAGCGTCCCGCGCGCGGCGCGCCGCCAGGAGTCTCGAGCGGCACCACCCAGTGCACACGTCCGCTGATGCCGTCGCCGTTGGCATCGTTCGGGTCGGCGTTCGCGGCGATCGCCGCGTCGGGGATCGCCTCGATGAGGCCGAATGCCATCGAGCTGTTGGTGACCCGCGACCTCACGATCGTGGCATCCGCCGGAATCGTCTCGGCGCAGCCTTGGGAGACCGCGAGCAGCTGGAAGAGCGACTGCGACTCGCCGGGGTAGGGCTCGAACTCGCCCTTGTTGTCGATGCCAAAGTGCGTCACCGCGATCGATCCCCACCCGCCCGTAGGGTTGGCGTGGCATGAGCCGCAGTTGGACTTGTTCATGATCGGACCGAGGCCATCCTGCATCGACAGCGGCCGGCTGAAGAGCTGCCTGCCGATCGTGAACCGCTGGAGCTCAAGCGCGCTCAGTCCAGGCAGCGGCTGCCCCATTCGGGGCTGCAGAGGGGGGGTGGCAGAGACTGCACCTGCTGCAGCCAGAAGCGCGCCAGCACTGGCTGCCGCGCGTGCGAAGCTGAGGGGCGATCGACACAGGCTCATCTCGTGCAAGTCTCCTGATGCGCGTCATTGCGGAACGCCCTCATCGCGGCGTCCATGACGCTGAGGGATTCCTGAGGAACGCTGGCGGGACCGTGGGGCCCGCAGTGGAATCTAGTGCACAATCAGGTCGGTGCCCACCATCGGGTCCGGGAATAGGATGCCAAATCATGCCCGGCGCCAGATATCTGCCACACCGAGGCGGGATCCCGAGCGTGTTGTGGGTGCTCTTCGCGGTCGCTGCCTGGTCTCCTGTCGTGATGACGTTGCAGGCTGTGGCGGGCAGTGGGGCCTCAGGGCCGCAGGTGCCGTCCCACGAGGATGGATCGACGCAGGCGCCTCGAACCCCTGACGCCAACTTCGTGAATCACCCGAGCGTTGCGGTGATCCAGCGCCTTGTGCTCTCGTCGCAGTTCCCGCAGGCGGAGATCGTGGCGCGTGCGGCACTGCGCGAGTCGCCCGGCTGCGCGCGCGTGCAGTTCCTGCTCGGCGTTGCGGTGCAGAAGCAGAAGCGTTACGCCGAGGCGCGCGAACACCTGCGGGGCGCTCAGGAGTCAGGGCAGCAGTTCCCCGAACTGCGCCAGGTCGACCACTTCCTGGGCTGGGCGAACTACTACCTCGGTGACCTGGCGCTGGCGAAGCGCCACTTCCAGGCGCATGTGGGCGCCGTGCCCGCTGCCGACGACTCGTGGTTCGGACTCGGCGTGGTGGCCATAGAGGAGAGCCGGCTCGGCGATGCCGAAAGCGCGCTGCAGCGGGCGCTTGACCTTGCCGGAGATGGACTGCCAGGCAGGCCCATGCGCGCCAAGGCGCTGGTTCGCCTCGGAGACGTGGCGGTGATGCGCGACCGGTTCGCCGATGCGGTCGACCTCTACGAGGAGGCGGTGTCCATCAGGCCCGACCAGGCTGAGGTCTGGACGAAGCTTGCGCGTGCCTATGAGCGCGTGGAACGTGCGGCAGACGCTGCGTCCGCGCGTGAGCGCGCGCGGCAGATGAGCGGTGGAACCGCAGCGTCGCCGCCAGAGGCAGTGGCCGCGAGGCCCGCGGCGGCCAGCGGCATCCGCCTTGAGGATGTCACCGCATCGAGCGGGATTGACTTCGTCACGACATCCGGCGAGCTCCCATCTACGCAGATCATCGAGGTCAAGGGCGGCGGAGTTGCGCTCGTCGACTATGACGGCGATGGCGACGAGGACCTCTTCTTCCCAAACGGCGCGACGCTTCCATCTCCGGGGCAGGGTCCGGGTGCGCGCCTGTACGAGAACCTCGGCGGTCTGCGCTTCAGGCGCGTCGAACCTGATCCTCCGCTGGCGGCGTGGGCATTCGGGCCGGCGGTCGGCGACTTCAACGGCGATGGCCGTGAGGACCTCGCCGTGGCGTGCCATGGGTCGATCAGGCTGCTGCTCAGCTCGGGCCACGGATCGTTCATCGATGCATCTGAGCGGCTGCCCGATTCGGCGCGCGACGCATCCGCGTGGAACACGTCGGTCGCCGCGGGCGACCTCGATGCCGACGGCGACCTCGACCTCTACGTCACGCGCTACCTGCGATTCGATCCGGCGGCGCCTCCCGGACCCTCGCTGTTCAAGGGAGTGCCTGTGATGTCGGGTCCGCGCGGACTCGATCCGCAGCGCGATGTGCTGCTGCGCAACGACGGTGCAGGCCGCTTCGAGGACGTCTCGGTGCCCAGCGGCATCGCCGCGCTGCCGCCCGCCTACGGGCTCAACTCGGCGATCGCGGACTTCACCGGTGACGGCATGCCCGACATCCTCGTGGCCAACGACTCGCACCCGGACATGCTGCTGAAAAACCTGGGAGGCATGCGCTTCGAGGATGCGGGGCGGCGCATGGGCATGGCCACGAACATGGAAGGCACGGATCAGGCGTCGATGGGCATCGCCATCGGCGACGTCAATGGCGATGGCCTGCCCGACGCGCACATCAGCGTCTTCTCGAGCGACACCAACACGATCCACGAGTCGCGCGAGGGCCGCTTCTTCGATGACCGCACCGGCCTCCGGGGTGTTGGCGTGCCCAGCCGCAGGCTGTGCGGATGGGCGAGCTCGTTCGCGGATCTCGATCACGACGGCGACGAGGATCTCGTCACCGTGAACGGCCACACCTACCCGCAGGCGACGCTCGCGCTCATGGATTCGGAGTGGGAGCAGCCCATGCTTGTGCTGGAGCGCCGTGGCGACCGATTCGAGCCCGTCGCCCCCGAAGCGCTAGGGCCGGGGTGCAGCGGACGCCACCGGGACAGGTCCGCGGTCTTCGCCGACCTCGACCGGGACGGGGACATCGACATGGTGGTCGCCGGCCTCAACCAGCCGGTGCGGGTGATCCGCAACGCGCATGACACGGCGGATGACTGGATTGCCATCCGGCTCGACGACATGCGATCCCCCGGAAACCGCACCGCGCGCGGCGCGCGGATCCAGCTCTCGGCGGAGGGACTCGTGCAGTCGCGGTGGCTTGCGGGAGGCGGGCCATTCCAGTCCAACCGCACGGTGGAGGCCCACTTCGGAACCGGACTGTCCCGCGGGCCATGGCACGCGACCGTGACGTGGCCCGACGGCGACCGCACCTCGCATCCCGTGGATCGCCCCGGGAGACACACGATCGTGAGGCCTGCCGCCGCGGCCGGAGACGGCGGGTCCGCA
>VERO01000165.1 GCA_018882625.1 Phycisphaerales bacterium
CGGGAGATGATGCGATGACCACCATGATGATCCGTGCCGCCTGGCTCGCATCGGCAGCCCTGTGCGCCGTGCCGGCCCCGAAGGCGCCTGCGCAATCTCCTGCGGCGCCCACCCAGGCGGGCCCTGCCGCCGCAGGTGCCGCGACGAACGGCTCCGCCCCGAGCGGCGCTGCCGGTGCGCGACCCGCGGCCGATGCCCCGCAGCGCGCCTTGCCTGCGGTCGAGGACCTCGCTCCCAAGTCGACGTTCCTGGCGCTTGGCGTCAAGGACATGGGTGCGCTGGCAGAGCGGTTCTCCGCGACGCCGCTGGCCAAGCTGCTCGAGGACCCGAAGGTCAAGGCCCTGATGGACGAGCCCTCGCAGGCCGCAGAGGCGGAGGAGCGCAAGAAGCGCCTCTCGGCGATGGGCATCGACAGCGACAGCGTGCCATGGCCCGGTGCGGTTCGTCTTGCGCTCTTCATCGAGCGCGACCCGGAGCTCGATGCCGATGCGATCGGCGTGATGCTGTGCGCGGACTACGGCTCCAAGGCCGACGAGGCGGCGAAGATGGCCGACGGCATCATCGCGCGCCTCGAGCGGGAGTCCGGTCGTGGCACGGAGCAGGTCGACATCGGCGGCGGGCGCCGTGCGACGGTCATCCCGCTCCCGAAGGAAGACGAGGATCTCGGCGGCGGCCAGCGCCGTCCTGCAGTGAATCCGCTCGACGGGATCGGACAGGTGGCGGCCACACCGGACTCGCTCTTCTATCTCCGTGACGGCAGCCGGTTCTGGCTCGCCAGCTCGGTGGCGTCGCTCGAGGACGCGCTCGCGGCCGCGGAGGGCCGCGGCGAGACGCTCTCGTCAGTCGAGGACTGGCAGGGTGCATCGGCCCAGCTTGGCGGCACGGATGTCCAGGCGATCTTCTTCACGGCGCCGCTGCAGCCGCTGGTGCGTCCGCTGCTCGCCGGGCCGATGGGCCCGATGCAGCCGCTGATCCAGAAGCTCTTCGGCGACATCAGGGCGTGGGGATTCGGGCTGGACGTCGGCGGCGGGCGCGGCATGATCGAGCTGTCATCGACGGTGTTCGTGCCGGGCGAGAAGATGGGGCTCGTGTCGCTCGTGTCCGATGGCGTCGAGGTCGACTCTCCTCCAGCGATGTGCGGCGACGACGCGGTCAGCTACCAGCGGCTCAATGTGCGCTTCGATGGCATCATGAAGCTGCTCGAGGATGCGCTTGCGGCGCTGCCGGACATGCAGGCGGAGCAGATCGCGCCCCTGCTTGAGCAGTGGGGCCCCGGGATGCGCAAGGCGTTCGGCGCCATCGGGCCCACGATGTGGTCGTTCACGAATCCTGTGCCCGGATCCGAGGGCGGCACGCGTTCGGTGACGGTGATGCGCTGCAGCGACGAGCGTGCCGCGACCGCACTCGTCGCGCTCGCCGCGCCGAGTGCCGGCCTGATGCCGCGCGACTTCCAGGGAGGCCAGATCTACAGCGGCGAGGGCGTGCCGATCGCGATCGGGCTCGGAGGCAGCGCTGTGCTCTACGGCGACCTTGCGGCGGTCGAGCAGGTGATGCGCGCATCCACCGATGCCTCGGCCCGCAGCCTTGCGGAGAACGCGGTGTACAGGCGCGCCGCGGCGAGCGTGCCCCCGGGACCCGTGAGCGGATGGGGATACGTCGATGCCGTGCGCAGCTTCGACCTCAACCGGAAGGCGATGCTCGCCGAGGACGGACTGATCGGCAGGATGGATGGCGCCATGGACGACCGCGAGGCGGTGACCGACATGCTCCCGGTGCAGCTGCCGCCATCGATCCGCGATGCGCTGCAGGATGTGGATGCGGCGCTGCTGGCGCGGTACATCGGTCCGATCGTGTACGAGATGCGCCCGAGCGACCGCGGCCTGGCCATCAGGGCATGGTGGCTGCCGCCGGCGTCCGAGTGAGCTCGCGGATCGCGTCAGCCGCCCACGTAGGGTGGCCCGTGCCGACCGAGTCGTGGCTGGCGCCGCGGTCGACGTGCAGCGTCGCGCGGCTCCCGGCGCGGCGAGCCTGCTCATGCAGGACGCGCACGAACTCCGGCGGCACGACCGGATCGTCCTCGCACGCCACCCACACCGTGGGGAGCGAGGCGCGCCCGATCGCCTGCAGCGCGACGGTGACAGGAGTCTCCCGTCCGCAGAGGAGTCCGATGGTGCGCGCAGCGATCCCCGCGACCGGGAACGCCGGCATGCCTGCACTCGCGAGCCGCCCCGCGAGCGGGACCCGGATGTCCGGATAGGGGCACATGAGCAGCGCGCCCTCAATGCGCGTGCCGGAGGCGTGCAGCTCGGCGGCCGCGCGGACCGCGACCGATGCGCCAAGCGAGTGTCCGGCGATGATCCACGGGATGTCCGGCTGCGCGCGGATCGCTGCGCACGCGTCAGACACATCCGCCGTGCCGAGAGTGGAGGGGCCCTCCGGCGCGTCCCCGTGGCCGCGGAGGTCGATGACGCACGCGACACGCACATGAGGCAGCAGCCACGGCAGCCGCCTCAGTGAGTCGATGCGCGACCGTCGCCATCCGTGCAGCAGCAGCAGTGCCGGGCCCTGCGGTTGTCCGCCCCGAATCGTCCACAGCGGCAGGCGCGTTCCATCGCCGCACGTGACCGATCCCTCGTCCGAGTCCAGGCCGATCTCCGAGGGCCGTGTCGGCAGTCCGCGCGCGAGTGCCCAGCCCACGGACGCGCGTGCCGGATGACGTGCATCGCGCACGATTGCGGCGACCGCACAGGCAAGCGTCAGGGCCGCGCCGAGTGCGAGCAGGGCGGCGAGGCCCATGCGCTAGGACCCGGTCCCGGTGCGGCCCATCCCTGCAACGCCGTGCGTGCCCGAGAGCGCACGCCGCGACGTGCAGGCACCGCGCACCGACTCCGCAGTGACGACGCAGTCGAGCAGCGGCACGTTCACCTCGACGTTGGCGAGCGCCCCCTCGAGCGACACATCCGCGAACATCCGGGCGATGCGCAGGTCGCTCGCCAGGAGCGTCGACGTGCATCCATCGAGCCTCGCGAGCAGCACGATCGTGGCACACGCGAGGTCGGCGATCGCCGAGGGCGCGGCGATCGCCTCGTCGAGGGCCGGCTTCCAGCGCGGGTCTCCCGCGCGAGCCTCCCGCGGGATGCCCCACAGCGCATTGAGCGCCCGGTACGCGGTCGCGTCGCGGTCGGCGAGGGCCAACGCCTCAAGCCTCGCCTGCACCAGGAATGCAGCGGCATGCGCATGAAGGGCGGCGTGCGCAGCCCACTTCGGCTTGCCTTCCGTGTACGCGATCACCATGGAGCCCAGCGCGGCCGACTGCGCCAGGGTTACGGCAGCGGCGGCGCCACCTCCAGGCGTCGGGCTCTTCGATGCAAGGGCCTCAAGGTAGCCCGCGAGCGTCATGTCACCGAGGCGATGGTGCGCGCTCATGCCCTGACCTCGGCACCACACTCCGCAGCCAGTGCTGGCACGAGCGGGCGCGTGGCCTCGTCGACTTCCTCGCGTCGCAGCGTGCGATCGGGCGCACGAAAGAGCAGCCGCATGGTGAGCGACTTGCGGCCCGCGCCCACCTGCGGACCCCGGTACGTGCCGACGAAGTCCACGCGCTCGAGGTGCGGCATGCCGCAGCGCCAGACGCACGACTCCACCTGGGCCCACGTCACGGCGTCCGCCACGAGCAGCGACAGGTCGCGGTCGATCGCAGGATGGCTGGGGCTGGCCGTCACCGCGACGGCAGGCGGGAACCGGGACAGGAGAGGCCTCAGCGCGAGCTCGGCTGCAGCCACCGGGAGCGCGATGCCGAAGGCCTCAGCGATCGCCGGGTCGACCATGCCGAGCGTGCCGGCGTGCACGTCACCGATGGTGACGGATCCCGCATCGGCCAGGGCTGCACGCAGGCCATCCGAATCGGACGGGGCTCCGATGCGCATCGGGGCCGACGCGCCATGAGTGGCCTGCACCGCCCGCTCGAGCGCGCCACGCAGCGTCCGGAACGCATCCTGTGCGGACTTCGGGCCGACCACGACGAGCGCGACCTTGGCCTCCTCCGCATGCGCGTCCTGATGCAGTGCGAACGTGCGCGCGATCTCGAACAGCCGCACCTCAGTGGCACCGTGGTCGAGGTTGCGCGCGGCGCACTGGAGCAGGCTCGGCACCAGCGATGGCCGGAGCACTGGCTCGCCTGCGGTGCGGTCATCCGCCAGCGTGAGCATGCCGCCGCCGCGGGGCACGAACGGCTGCGCCGCCCGCTCGGACACCAGCGTGTGGGACACGCTCTCGGCAAGCCCCGCGGCCACGAGCGCGTCACGGAGCGCGCGCGGCCCCTCGACCTCAGGTTGGGATGGCGGCACACGGACCGTGATGGACTCGCGCACCGGCACCCGTTCGATCCCGACCACGCGCAGTACCTCCTCCACCAGGTCGACCTCGCGCTCGAGATCCATGCGGTGCGCGGGCACGGTGCACTGAAGCACTGCGGATCCGCCGCTGACGGAGCACCCCAGCGACTCGAGCACCCGGCGTGCCTCATCCGCCCCGATTGATGCGCCCGTGAGCGCGTTGAGCCGCGCGATGCGAAGGGTGATGGGTGCGCGTGGCGCCGGCCCTGGTCCGGCATGCAGAGGGCCCCGCAGCGCGCGTCCACCCGCGACCTCAAGGATCAGCCGCACCAGCCTGCGTGCCGGCCCGTCGACTGCGGCCGCATCGACGCCGCGCTCAAACCGGTAGCTCGAGTCGCTCGAGATCCTCAGCGACCGGCTGGCGTGGCGCACGTCCACGGGATTGAAGCTCGCGCTCTCGATCACCAGGTCCACCGTCGAGTCGCGCACTGCAGTCTCGGCGCCGCCCTTGACGCCAGCGATGGCCACCGGCCGGTCGCCATCTGCGATCACCAGGTGCCCATCGCCCAGCTCCACGGGCTTCGCGCCCTCGCCGATCGGGAGCATCGACTCGCCGGTGCGCGCGCGGCGCACCTCAAGCATGCGCGCGTGCAGGTGAGCCAGGTCGAAGGCATGCGTGGGCTGACCGAGCTCGAACAGCACGAAGTTGGTGCAGTCGACGATCGAGTTGCGCGGGATCTGTCCGATCGCCCGCAGGCGCGCCTGCATCCAGGCGGGGCTAGGCCCGACCCGGACGCCGCGGATCACGCGCGCGGTGTAGAGGGGGCACGCGGCGGCATCGGCGACGGCGATCCGCAGCGCGCTCCCGCACTCCTCGGGATCCTCCTGGTGATCCGTCGGCGGAGGCGCGAGGGAGCGGCCTGTGGCGGCAGCCACCTCGCGGGCGAGGCCGACATGGCAGAGGCAGTCGCCGCGGTTGCTCGTGAGCTCGACCTCAAGGACCGTGTCCCCGCACGGAGATACCTCTCGGGACTCGACCGGAAGGCCGCAGGCCGTGAGGCAGTGCGCGATCTCGTCCGCAGTCGCGGCGCGGTCGAGATAGTCGTTGATCCAGGCGACGCTCGCCTTCATGGTCGCAAAGGCTACTGCGCGCTCCGCGGTCGGGTGCGCCCGCACGCGTGCACGGGGCTGGCGCGCCTGCATGGACGCTGCGGATCCCGCGCGCCCGCGCCTGGC
>VERO01000166.1 GCA_018882625.1 Phycisphaerales bacterium
CGCGCTGCTCCTGATGACGCGGGGCACGAGCGCGTGGTCGCTCGGTTTCCCGGGCGACTCGCGGGCGCTTTTCGTGGAGGCGGACCGCATCCACCAGCGCGTCGCCGAGAGTCCCCTGCATCCCCGGGCCCTATGGTCGCGATCGTGGGTCGCACGCACGGAGCAGGATCCTTCCGCCAGCGCCCGACTCGCGGGCGAGGTGGAAGCCGCATGGATCGATGCGGTCGGAATCGGATCGCAGGAGCACCTCGACTCGCTGAGACTGCGGCGGGACATGGACGCCCTGGTGCCCGGTCGGCTACCGGCCGCGGTGGCGGTCGCGGAGGAGGTCGCCGAGCGATCCGCGGCACGCAGTCCAGGATCGCGCGATGCGCTCGACGATGCCGTCGTGCTCGGGGAGCTGCTCTGGGCCAGCGGTTCACGCGACGACGCGCGAGCGGTGCTTGACCCCGTCCTCAGGTCACTGCGCCTGGGTGCGGGCTCGGCAGAGCTCCGAGTGCGCGTGCTGATCACCATGGGCCGCCTGCTTGCGCAATCCTCCAGTCTTGATGTGGCCGCCGTAGGTCAGGGGCTCGACATGCTGCGCGAGGCCAAGGTGCTCGCCGCCGAGATCTGGGGCATAGGGCACCCAATGTCGTTCCAGGCGCGTGGCGATCTGGCCTCAAGCCTGATCTGGGCGAAGGGCACGGACCCTGCCGCGACTACGGAGGCAGTGGCGCTGCTCGAGGAGAGCTTCTCGATCGATCGGCGCCTGGACCTTGCGCGCAGCTCGCTGCCGATCGACCAGTCGACGCTGTCGGTGATTCTCTCCAACGGCGCCATCGAGCGGAACGACGCCGCCGAGTGCGAGCGAGCTGTGGCGCTCGCCACTGGGGCGCTCGACATGGCACGTGCGAGGCTTGGCCGGGCATCTGACGTCACGCTGCAGATTGCCCGCTCGACGGCCATCACCTACGCGCTGTGCGGAAGCATGGCAGACGCGGAGCGGCTCGTCCGCGACTGCATCGCCGCACGCTCGGTCAGCGGCGAATCCGCCGGATCGATGCCCATGCTGATGCTCTCCTTCGACCTCGCGCGCATCGCGCACGCCATGGGTCGGTCTGGTGAGGCGCTGCGGATCCTTGAGGACGCCCAGGCCGCCGCGCAGCGCGATCGCCCGGAGGACTCAGAGTCCCGATGGTGGGTGTCGACGCTGCTGCTCGGGATGCTCGAGGCTTCAGGCGCAGAGGCAGGGCGCATCGAGGCGCAGAGGCTTGAGGTGACGAAGCTGCGGGCGGCGGCCAATGCAACGGGCCAGCATGGGTGCGGGGACTGGCGCGAGCTGCCTTGGCGCAGCGCACAGTAGCTGTGCCCGAGACTCGGGCCATAGCGCATCCCGCGCCGCTCGCGTCGCACCGGACTTGCCGCACGGCCCCTGCGACGTTCAGCTCACTGGACCCCACGCCGCGAGCAGCAGGCTGAGGTCGGTGCCGTCGACATTGCCGCTGCCGTTGACATCGGCGATACCGCTCCCAGGGCCCCACGCGGCGAGGACTGTCGCGAGGTCTGCGGCGTTGACGGTGCCGCTGCAGTCGACGTCCGCAGGCTGCGTGCAGGGTGTTGCGAGCGCATCAAGGTAGAAGTTCCAGCCCTCAAGGCCAAGGCCCTGAAGCGTGAGGAGCGCGTCATGACCCACGCCCGGCACCACCACAAGCTCGTTCGGAACGTCGAGCGAGAGCAGGTGCGCATGGAATGCCTCGTTCGCAGGGAGCATGGCATCCAGCGAACCAACCCCAATCCGGATCCTTGTGCGCAGCACGATGTGCGCATCCGCGCGCTGGGCAGCGATGGTCCAAGGGTGCTCGGCCAGGTAGTAGGCAGGGTCGCTGCCCCACACGCGCTCGAACAGCGCCGCGCGCTGGTCCGGGGGCACATCCGTGGCATCGGGCGCATCCATGAAGTCCAGCTGCATTGGCCCTGCACCGAGCATCGACACGCCGGCAAACAGGTCAGGCCGGCGCAGCGCAAGCCGCCCGCTCCCCGCGCCGCCCATGCTGAAGCCCTCGATGATCCTGCCGCGCCGTGAGGCGATCGTGCGGAACGTGGAGTCGATGTGTGGGATCAGGTCGTCGATCACCACCGACTCCATCGGCGTCACGCCGTCCTTGGAGTCGCACCACATGCTCGCGCCCATGCCATTGGGGAACACGACGAGCATCGGCGGGATCCGTCCCTGTGCCATCGCGGACGCGAACCAGTTCCGCATGGCGGGGATGCCCGCGATGGGGCTGCCTGATCCGTGCAGCCAGTACAGCACCGGAAAGCGGGCAGCAGGGCTGGCGTCATACGCGGGCGGCACGAAGATGTGGAAGCTGACAGTCGCCCCTGCTGCAGGGCTCGAGAAGGTGCGGTACTGCAGGCCAGGCGCGGTGACTGGCGGAGTGGTCCACTGCGCGGCGGCATCCGAGCCGGTGGAGGCCGCGACGGTGCATGCGAGAATCTGTATGCATCGTGTCATGCGCGTAATGTGCCAACGCAACCACCATCGGGACATGCCTTGACCGGACACCAGCACCCCATCATCCTGTTTGACGGCCGTTGCGGGCTGTGCGCATGGACCGTGCGTTTCATCGTAGCCCGGGATCGCCTCGGCAGTCTTCGCTTCGCGCCCCTTCAGGGACTGACCGCAGCGCGCGAGTGCGCTCGACTGGGCATCGCAGTGCCCGATGGCGATCCCGACACCATGATCCTGGTTGAAGGAGACCGTGCGCTCATGCGCTCCGATGCCGCACTGGCGATTGCTGCGCGCATGAGGCTGCCGTGGCGGCTTCTATCGGGGCTTCGGTTCTTGCCGCGGGGGATGCGCGACTGCGCGTACCGGTGGGTCGCGCGCCACCGCCACAGGTGGTTCGGTGGGGATGACGTGTGCCTCGCCCCCACTCCACTCCTTCGCGAGCGCCTGCTCGACTGAGGCACCGTCGCCCCCGCCGGGCCGAGACGATCACTCGCCGGCGCGTGTAAGACCTATGGTTCGGCACTGATACCGCAGGCCGCGGTTCGGCCCGTCGCTGTCGCCGAAACCGGTTCGACCAACTGCCATGCTTGCGCTAGTCTGGACTTGTCTCTCGTGCGTGCCGCTGTGGCACACGGCCGTACGGTTGTCCTTCTCGTGGGTGGGCGCATGTCATGGTCCTCGCTGTCGCCGTCACCATCGTCTCCAACGCGATCTCGCGAGCCGCCGCGGTGCTCGCACAGGTCATCGTGGGGCTCTACCTCACGGAGTCGGAGGTGGGCGCATTCGCGATTGCGCTCGGCATCAACGGCTTCTGCTGCGTCATGCGCAGCGGCGGCCTCAGCTACTGCCTCCCCACGCTGAGGGCTGACGAGTACGACCGGTCTGCGGGCCGGTACCTCGCGTGGGGACTTACGTTCGCGAGCTTCGGCGGGATCCTCACGGCTGTCTCGGCTGGAGTTGCGCCCAAGCTCCCATGGCTTCAGGCGGCGGCCGATGCGCCAGGGCTCGCCCCAAGCCTCCTGCTCCTGGCCGTGCGGCAGTTTCTGGTGCCGCTCGGCCTCCTTGCGCGCTCGCGCATGGCCGTCAACCTGCGCTTCGGCGAGCTGGCCAAGCTTGACTCGGCGATAGCCATCCTTCGCCTGGCACTCACATGGGTCTGTGCGCACGAGGGACTCGGGACGCTTGCCATGGTCATTCCGATCGTGGCGACATCGGTTGCCGAGACGATCTACTGCCTCTGCGTCGCAGGCCTCACGAGGGAGTCCTTCCGAGCCCGAGGCTCGACGCTCCGCGCCATGGCGCACCACATGGCGTGGCCCATCGCGGTCGCCTCGCTGACCTCCATTGGCGTCGAGTGCCACTACCTGATCATCGGCACGATGATCCCGATCGCGACCGTTGGCGTCTTCTACTTCGCGCTCCAGCTGGCCATGCAGCCTGTGATGATGGTGGGCATGGCCTTCCAGCGCGTGTTCGCCCCGCTGCTGGCGCGCATCCGCGGCGACCGGGAGGCGGAGTCGTACCTGGTATCGCGCGTGTTCATGGGTGCCATGCTGCTGGTTCCGGTGACCACGCTGAGCATCGGCGGACTGTTCCCGTATGTCGAACGCATGGTGTGGGACGGCAGGTGGGCGGAAGCTGCCATTCCGGTCGCGTGGCTCAGCGTTGGCGCGACATTCTCCACCGCAACGTCGGTGCTGGTCGGTCCGCTGATGGGCGCGCGCCACTTCAAGGCGCTCGCAGGCATCGAGCTGTCGAGGACGCTCGGCGTGTTCGGCGGCGCCATGGCCGGAGGCCTCCTTGCTGCGGCGCTGCCTCCCCAGCAGAGCGTGTTCCTTCAACCCGCTGCGATCGTCGCGGCCATGACCTCCGTGGGAATCACTGTGACGTCAGTGATCCAGCTCGGCAGGATCATGAGGCACTACGGCCTCCCGTGGGGCGACATCGCGCATCACCTCGTGTACGGACCGACGCTCAGCGTCCTGACGATCGTTGGCGCGGTCTCCGTGGCGGACAGCGCCGCGAACTCCTTCACCCTTCCGGCCGGAAGGACCGGTGCGGCGATTGAGCTTGCGATCGCCACGTGCGTGTTCTCCGGGATCACCATCCTCGCGTTCCGGACGCTTGCGGAGTCGACCGTGCGCGCGGTGGCGCAGCTGCTCCCAGCGCCATGGAAGGGCCTGTTCCGGAAGGTGCTTCTGCTTGGCCCATCCGACGACGAGGCGTGAGCTCGAGCACCCCGCATGGCGCACCAGCCTCGGCCCCGACGATGTTGCCCTTTCCCGGGCGGCTAGTCCGCAATACGCGGGTTGGCCGCGCCGTGCGCGATGTCGATGAGCAGCGGAAGGTGATCGGATCCGATGTCAGGACCGGCCGCCAGTCCCGCGATGCCGATGCCGGGCGACACGAAGCAGTGGTCGATGGCGATGCGCAGCGGGGGCGGCCACGGGATGCCGCCCACCCGTGCGGGCCATGTGGTCACCAGGCCGGTCGCTGATGCGGCGCTTCGCATGCCGCTGCGTGCGCCGAAGGCCGCAAGCGCACGACCGAATGGCGTGTCATTGAAGTCGGCGACGATCGCCGTCGGCATGCCTGAGTCCGAGCATCGCTGCGCAAGCCACCGGATCTCCGAATCGCGCATCCTGGCCGCGTCTGCGCTGACCGGGGGCACCGGGTGGGCCACCATGATGCGCAGCGGCCCATCGGGCGCATCCACGGTGACATCAACCATCGGGAATCGGCCCTCAGGACTCACGAACGCCTTCGCATCGCGAAGGGCATGCCTGCTGAGCACCGCCACCCCGGACATCGCATGGCCATCGGCGCGGATGAACGCATGCGGCCATCTGGCACCGCCAGGTCCAGCGACCGAACCCAGCGCGTCCGCCCATTCAGCCGAGCACTCGACGATGGCCACGACGTCGGCGTCGCTGGCCGAGAACCACGCCATCGAACTGGCTGAAGGCGCACTCCATGCGTTGACATTCGCGTACGCGATGCGCATCGTGCGCACAGGCACCGGCGCCTCGCGCGGCAGCAGCACTGGGAGCACCCACAGGC
>VERO01000167.1 GCA_018882625.1 Phycisphaerales bacterium
GCGTCCATGCCTGTGCGGAGGCTACTCCCCGTCGCCGTCACCGCCGGCGCGCACGCCCGCTCGGGCGCCGGACTTCGGCTGGTCGGAGCCGCGCCCGCGCGCGGTCAGGATGCCCCGCGTCGAAGCGCTGATGAAGGCGATGTACTCCGCGACCGTGGGGTCACCGGCGCGCTCGCGCAGCCTCTCGAGCGCGCGCGGCACCGTGAGCCCCTGGCGGCAGACCGTCCGGTAGACCCAGCGCACCGCATCGATGCGCTGCGCCGAGGCGCCCGCGCGCCGCAGCCCGATCACGTTGATGGATCCGGCGACGTTGATCGCGGTGAGCGTGAACCAGGGGCACAGGTCCTTCGAGTTGCCCGTGAGGCCGGAGATGAGGGCGCCTTCGCCGATGCGCACGAACTGGTGGATCGTGGCGTTGCCGCCGACGACCACCCGGTCGGCCATCTCGACGTGGCCCGCCAGCAGCGCGCCGTTGGCGATGATGCACCGGTTGCCGACCACCGCATCGTGGCCAATGTGCGAGTTCGCCATCCAGTAGTTGCCGTTGCCGATGCGGGTGGGCTGCTGCGTCTTGCCGCGGTGCGCGGTGAATCCCTCGCGGAACGTGTTGTCGTCGCCGATGACGAGTCCGGGACCGGGCAGCGCAGGATCAAAGCTGAGGTCCTGCGGCGGGAATCCCGCGCTGGTGCAGGGGTAGAAGGTGTTGCGCTCGCCGATCGTGCACGGGCCCTCGATGTGCACCTGCGCGCGGAGCACCGTGCCTGCGCCGATGCGCACCGGACCGGGCCTCCCGGTGATGACGCAGCCGGGACCGATGACCACGTCGTCGGCAAGCGTCACGTCGCCGTCGATGCACGCGCTCGGGTGTACGGTCGCCATATGGGTGCGGACGATATCGGCGCGAGGGCACCTACGATCGGGCCGTGGATGCCAACGGCACAGGGAGTCCAGCGCCTGGAAGCGTCGCCGTGCCCGGCGAGTGCCTGCTCGAGACGCCGCAGGTCCGTGCGTGGGACGTGGGGCGCATCTCCTACGCGGAGGCCTACGCGCTGCAGCTGGCCCTGCACGCGGAGCTGGTGGCCGGACGGGAGCGGGGCGGCCAACCGGCATCGCTGCTGCTGCTCGAGCACGACCCTCCGGTGGTGACTGTCTCGAGGAGGCCCTCTGCGCCGGGCCACGTGCTCCTGCCGCGCGAGGCGCTTGCGGCACGCGGCGTGCAGCTTGTCGAGACCGACCGGGGTGGCGACGTGACCTGGCACGGTCCGGGCCAGCTGGTCGCCTACGCGATCGCGGACCTCAACGCCGTGGGACTGCGGATCCACGGGTGGATGCGCCTCCTTGAGGAGTGCGCGATCCGCACCATCGCGCACTGGGGCATCGCCGGCGCGCGCGACGAGTCCGCGACGGGCGTCTGGGTCGGGGGCCGCGATGGCCAGGGCGGCCGGAAGGTCTGCGCGCTGGGGGTGCGCGTCTCGAGGTGGTGCACCTTCCATGGGCTCGCGCTGAATGTGGCGCCTGACCTCCGCCACTTCGACGCCATCGTGCCCTGCGGGCTCGCGGGGCGTCCCGTCACCAGCATGGAGTCGGAGCTTGGCGGGGCGGGATGCGCGCCGCCGATGGCCCACGTGAAGCGGACTCTGGCGCGAGCCTTTGCCGACGCGCTCGCGCGCTAGAATCGCGGGACTCGGCGCTGGCCGGGATGCCCGCCGTGCACATCCGCAACTTCTCCATCATCGCCCACATCGACCACGGCAAGAGCACGCTCGCGGATCGGCTGCTGCAGGCGACGAAGGCGCTGTCGCAGCGCGAGGCGCGGCAGCAGTTCCTCGACTCGATGGACCTCGAGCGCGAGCGCGGCATCACGATCAAGGCCAGTGCCGTGACGGTGCACCACACCTACCAGGGCGAGGACTACGAGCTCAACTTCATCGACACGCCCGGCCACGTGGACTTCGCCTACGAGGTGAGCCGTGCGCTGAGCGCATGCGAGGGCGCGGTCCTGGTCGTCGACTCCACGCAGGGCGTGCAGGCGCAGACGGTCGCCAACGCGTACCTCGCCGTCGCGAACAATCTCGAGCTCATCCCGGTCATCAACAAGATCGACCTGCCTGCGGCAGATCCTGATGGCGTGGCGATGGAGGTCGAGCAGGTGCTCGGGCTCCCCGCGGAGGACTGCATCAGCGTCAGCGCGAAGACAGGGCAGGGGATCACCGAGCTGCTCGACACCATCTGCGCGAAGCTGCCCGCGCCCAAGCCGCAGCAGACCGACAAGCTGCGGGCGCTCATCTTCGACGCCAAGTACGACGACTACCGCGGCGTTGTGGTGTACGTGCGCATCTACGACGGCAAGCTGCGGGTGGGCGACAAGATCCGCATGATGGGCACCGGGCGCACCTTCGGCGTGACCGAGATCTGCCGCTACACGCCGCACCCGACGCGCGTGAAGGATCTCGGCTGGGCGCAGGTCGGATCGATCAGCGCAAGCATCAAGAGCCTCGGCGACGTGCGCGTCGGCGACACCATCACGCTCGACGGCGACCCTGCGTCCGAGCCGCTGCCGGGCTACGAGGAGCCCAAGCAGATGGTGTTCTGCGACTTCTACCCCTCGAGCGCCGACGCCGAGGCGGGCTCGGGCAGGAAGGGCGACTTCGAGGCGCTGCGCGAGGCCATCGAGAAGCTCCACCTCAATGACGCGAGCTTCACCTTCGAGATCCAGCACTCCGAGGCGCTCGGGTTCGGATACCGGTGCGGGTTCCTGGGGCTGCTGCACATGGACATCGTGCAGGAGCGGCTCGAGCGCGAGGGCGGCGTCGAGGTGGTGCAGACGGCGCCCACCGTCAAGTACATGGTGGACATGACCGACGGCACCGAGGTCGAGATCCACAATCCGGCGGACCTGCCGGACCTCTCCCAGATCCGCGCGATCCGCGAGCCGATCGTCAAGATCGAGATCATGTGCCCCAACGAGTGCATCGGGGACCTCATGAAGCTCTGCGACTCGCGCCGCGGCAGGTTCCTCGAGCAGCGGTTCGTCAGCGAGACGCGGCAGATCCTCGACTACGAGCTTCCGCTTGCGGAGATCATCTACGACTTCTACGACAAGCTGAAGTCCATCACGCGCGGCTACGGCACGATGGACTACCAGATCGTGGGCTACCGCCCCGACAACCTCGTGCGCGTCAACATCCTGGTCAACGGGGAGCCCGTCGAGGCGCTCTCGCTGATCGTGCACCGCGACTTCGCCGAGCACCGCAGCCGCCTGATCCTCGTGAAGCTCAAGGAGCAGATCGACCGCCACCAGTTCGAGATCCCCATCCAGGCGGCGATCGGCGGCAAGATCATCGCGCGGGAGTCGATCAAGGCGATGCGCAAGAACGTGCTCGCCAAGTGCTACGGCGGCGACATCACCCGCAAGCGCAAGCTGCTCGAGAAGCAGAAGGAAGGCAAGAAGCGCATGAAGCAGATCGGGTCGGTGACGATCCCGCAGAGCGCCTTCCTGGCCGTCCTCGAGCAGGACTGATCCCCTGCGTTCGGTTGGGGCTGCGCACCGGCCGCCGCCGGGCCGTGCGGAAGTCCGAGTCCCCGCGCGAATCGCGCGGGCCGCGCACGGGTAGCCTTGCCCGGATGCGCACCACGCTCATCGCGACCGTCTCGGCAGTGCTCGCCAGTGTCCTCGTGACTCTTGGGCTCGGCGCCCTCGGACGGGGTGGCCCGTCATGGCGGCTCGAGGCCGCGGCGGTGGCCGACGACCCCAAGCCCGTCGAGCTCGGGCCCGCCGACTCGGTCGTGATCGCGGGCAAGACCCCGGTGAGGCTCACCAACGTCGATGGGCATGTGGCCTTCGGCGACGGCGCGAGCCACCGCATCTACTCCATCGGCACGGTCAACGTCTCCAAGGGCGTGCGCGCGCTGATGGAGAGCTCGCGCTTTGCCGAAGAGCGCGATCGCCTGACCGACGAGCGTGAGGCCAAGGAGTCGGACTTCGAGAAGCGTGCGAAGGAGCTGCGGGAGAGGATCTCCAAGGCCGGCGACGACGAGGATGCCGACCCGAAGCTCCGCGAGGACATCGAGGCGTTCCAGCAGGATGTGGGCGAGTGGGGAGAGTCCCACGAGAAGGCGCAGCGCGACCTCATCGCGAAGCAGTACGAGGCGGCGTACGCAGACCTGCGCGAGGCGGTGGAGGTGGTCGCGGACCGGCGCAAGCTCGACATCGTCATGCGCTTTGTGCCGGCGTCGGAGAAGCTCGAGCCCGGCACCCCCGAGGACCTCGCGCGCCAGCTCCTGGCGCGCACCTTTGTGCGTGTCCCCGAGGCCCTCGACATCACCGACGAGGTGATGCGCGAGCTCAACGTGACCGAGGTGAAGGAGAAGGAGGAGGGATGAGCGCCAGCCGCAGGATGATGGTCGCGTGCGCAGCGTGCGGTGTGGTCGGCGGGGCCGTCGGCGCGACGCTGGCGCTGTCGGTGCGCCCCGCGGTGGCGCTGCAGGAGCGCGCACCCGTCGAGCTCGGCCCGGCCGACGCGCTGCTGCTCGCGGCGCCGCGCGGCGCGGCGGCCGATGCGCCGCCGCTGGCGCTGCGCAACGGCCTCGGCCGGCTGTCGTGGGGCACCGAGCCCGGGAGCCGCGCGTTCTCGATCGGCCTCGTGCACGTGGACCGCATCCTGAAGGGCATCATCCAGTCGGACCGCTTCATCGCCGACCGGATGAAGTTCGACGAGCAGGCGCGCGAGGCGCGCGAGGAGTTCGAGCGCAGGTTCAAGGCCTTCGAGGAGAAGTACCCCAACCCCGACCCGAAGTCGCCCGACTTTGCGCAGATCCAGCGCGAGTTCGCGGCGCTCCAGAACGAGGCGCAGGCGTGGGCCGCGCGCATCCAGGACATCCAGTCGAAGCTCGCCGCCGAGCAGGTGGAGAAGGCGTACCGCGAGATGATCTCGGCGGTGGAGGTCGTGGCGGACCGCAGGACGGTGGACATCGTCTACCGGTTCCTTCCCGCCTCGAGGCCCTTCGAGGCGCTCTCGCTGCCGGATGCGATGCTGCAGGTGCAGTCGCGCACGATGCTGCGCTACCCGGACTCGATCGACCTCACCGATGACATCGTGCGGGAGCTTGGCCTCAAGGAGCCGTAGGCCCACGTGATCGAGCGCCACTGCCGATGCCTGGTCACGGGGGCAGGGGGATTCATCGGGAGCCACCTGGCCGAGCGCCTGGTCCGCGAGGGTGCGCAGGTGCGGGCCATGCTGCACTACGGATCCCGCCCCGGCTTGGGCAACATCGACCGCATCGAGGGCAACGTGAGGGGCGAGATCGAGATCGTGACCGGAGACGTCACGGACAGCGCATTCGTCGATCAGGCCGTGGCAGGATGCGAGGTGGTGTTCCATCTTGCCGCGATCATCTCCATCCCGGCCTCGTACGAGGTTCCCGATCTCGTGCACTCGGTGAATGCAGGCGGGACGCTGCATGTGCTCAACGCCTGTCGGCGCCATGGTGTGAGGCGCATCGTGCAGACGTCGACCAGCGAGGTCTACGGG
>VERO01000168.1 GCA_018882625.1 Phycisphaerales bacterium
GGTTGAAGGAGCCAGTCTCGAAAACTGGTAGTGGGCTTGCCTACTCGTGGGTTCGAATCCCACCCTCTCCGTTTCACGTGCGCGAGGATCCGAGCGTCGGATCCTCGCTCGCGTTTTGGAACCCAACCATGGCACCACACGACCGAACGCCCCGTCTCACCTCCCGCAACTCCCTTGCCCGGGCCTGCGCATGCGTAGCCGCAGCGCTTTCGGCCGCGGCGTGCTCGAGCCACGAGGCCGTGCCGCGCACCGGATTCATCCCGTTGTCCGTGCCGCTCGCCCACTCGAAGTCCGACCCCGCCACAAGCATGTGGCACGACTCTGCCGCGCTCGACTCGCCGAACCGGAAGATTGCGGTCACGCAGGTCGAGGTGGGATCGCTGGCCCAGGACCGCATGAGCGACGAGCAGGAGGCGGAGGTCACACTGCGCTTCCGGCGCGCGCTCGAAGCGGCATTCGGCGACCGCCTGACGAGCGCTGGCGGACCGGACGTGATCGAGGTCCGCGCGTGCATCACGGACTTCAAGCCCAACAAGCCCCTGCGCAACATCGCGCCGCAGACGCAGATCATGCGCCGCGGCTACGGCTACGCGGCGTGCGAGATCGAGGCCACGCTCGGCGGGCGCCCTGTGGCGGCGATGGCGTCGACTGTGGACACCCAGCGCTTCGGCACCGAGAAGCTCAGCGACATGGGCACGGCAGATGCCGCGTGCGCCACGTGGGCGGAGCGGTTCGCCACGCTGCTTGGGATGAACTGACGCGCGTCAGCGGCGCTTGGGCTCGGTGCCCGGAGCCGGGATGTTCGAGGCATCCCAGTCGATGGTGATCTTGTCCTGCAGGATCTCCTCGATCACGACCTCGAAGTCGCTGCGGCCGTTGCGCTCGACGAGCGGCCGGGCGCCGTCGATGAGCTCCGCAAGGCGACGCTGAATCAGCGCCGTCAGCTTGAAGCGTCCGCCAACCTTGTCCACGATCGTGTCGCTCTTGAGGGCTTCAATCATTATGGTGACCTCCCTGCAGGGAGCCCCGTAGGATAGTCACACGCCGGGTGCGCTGCAACCATGGTCCCGCATTCCCTCTCCCGCGCCATAGCCACCCTCACCAGCAGCCTGCGGCTCGGCTCGGACTGGCCCCTGCTGGCGCTTGCAGCCGTGATCGGGGTGGTCATGGGAAGTGCGGCACTGGCCTTCGTGGGCGGCATGCAGCGTCTTGAGGGGCTTGTGGGCACGCTCGCGGAGCATGGCGGGCCGAGCCTCTGGGTGGCGATCGCGCTCCCGCTGCTGGGGGCGGGCCTGACAGGCTGCCTCATCTGGCTCCTGCCGAGCACCTTCAAGGGCCATGGCGTCTCGCGCGTGATGTTCTCGGTGTACCGGGAGCGCGCGCGCCTTCCCGCGAGCCTCGCTGTGCGCCAGTGGGCAGGCTCCACCGCCACCATCGCCTCGGGCGGGTCGGCAGGACCGGAGGGCCCGATCGTCGCGATCGGCGCAACGGTCGCGTCACGCATCGCGATCTGGATCGGCCTCGACGAGCGCACGCGCACCACGCTCCTGGGGTGCGGTGCCGCCGCCGGCATCTCTGCAGTCTTCAACGCGCCCATCGCCGGCGTGTTCTTCGTGCTCGAGGTGATCCTGCGCGAGTTCTCGATGCGCACGTTCACGCCCATCGTCGTGTCGAGCGTGATCGCCAGCGCCACCGCGCAGACGATCCTCGGATCGAGCGAGCCCATCTTCGGCGTAGGTCCCGCGCTGATGGGAGACCTGAAGTTCTCGCTCCGGGATGCGCCGCTGTACGCCGCGCTTGGCGCGATCGTGGGTCTTGCCGCAGCTGGATTCGCGCTCTGGATGAGGTGGGTGCACGCGTGGTTCGATCGCCTGCGGATGCCGGTGCCCGTCGGGCCGGTCGCGGGTGCCGCGGTCCTGGTGGTGATGGGCGCAGGGTGGTGGATGCTGCAGCCGCCTGCAGGAGGCGCGCCCTCGTCAGGGGTCGGATCGGTGGATGGCCTGCCGCCCTTCTATGGAAGCGGATACGCGCTCATCGATGACGTGATGCGCGGCAAGTTCCTCGCGGTTCCCGAGTCGACCGCCAGCCTCGCCGCGATGGGAGTGGCCGCAGCAACGCTCATCGGATGGGCGCTGCTGAAGGCCACCGCCACCGGCATGACGCTGGGGTCGGGCGGCGCCGGCGGCCTGTTTGCGCCGAGCCTCGTGCTCGGATGCCTGCTTGGGGCTGCCTTCGGCGCGCTCACGATGGGCGTGCCCGTGATTCCGGACATGCCGGTGCTGCATGGCGCGCTGACAGGCATGGGAGCGTTCGTCGCCGCGGGCACGCACGCACCGCTGACTGGGGCGTTCCTGGTCTACGAGCTGACCCAGAGCTACGCCGTCATGCTGCCGCTGCTGCTCGCGTCGGTGATCGCCGTGATCGTCGCCCGGCTCGTGTACCGGCAGAGCATCTACACCGCGGAGCTGGTCGCCTTCGGCGTGAGGCTCGGCGGCTCGAGCGACCAGGCGATCATGAGCCGGGTGCTGGTGCGCGATGTGGCGCTCAAGCCGCTCGTCACGGTGCGCGAGACCGAGTCCGCGGAGGCGATCGTCAAGCGCGGCGAGGCCTGCGGCAGCACCGACTTCCCCGTGGTGGATGCGAAGGGCCGCTACTGCGGCATGATCTGCGGCGATGACCTCAACGCGGCGCTCGTGTGGCGCGAGGCGATGCCGCTGCTGCAGGCCTCCGAGCTCGCGCACGCGGACTGGAAGCCGCTGCGTCCGGACCACACGCTCCATGAGGCGATGGGACGGTTCACGGCGTCGGGAGCGCCGGCGCTGGCTGTCGTCGATCCGGCGAGCGGGACGCTGCTTGGCGTGCTCACCCGCGCGCAGGTCATCTCCGCCTACAGCCGGGCCGTGGAGGACGAGTGACCGGAGGCACGCGCCGCAGCGCCACCCACCGCAGGGCACGCCGCCTTGCGCATGACCTGCAGTTCAAGGCCGTGTACGCAGCGCGGCTGCGCCGCGATGCGGGATTCATCGTGGTGCATGCGGCACCCAACGGCCTGGGACGCACGCGGCTGGGGCTGGCGGTCGGCCGCCGCGCCGGCAACGCCGTGCGCCGGAACAGGCTGAAGAGGCTCATCCGCGAGGCCTTCCGCCTCTCGCGCGCGGAGATCGAGCCAGGCCTCGATGTGGTGGTGTCGGTGCGCGCGCACGAGCCGAAGTCGCTCGCCGACTACCGCACCGCGCTCGTGCGCGAGTGCGCGGCGCTCAGCGCGGCGGCACGGGATCGTGCCCCTGCCCGCCCCACGGATGGCAGCGGGCCAGCCGCCGGAGCGTGAGCAAGCCGCCACGTGCGGCGCCGTGCTCACGCAGCGCATCAATCGCATAGTGGGAGCAGCTCGGGTGGAACCTGCACTGCCCGCCCATCACGCGCGAGAGCGTCACCTGGTAGAGGCGCACGCACGCCATGCATGCGCGCGCGGCCAGCCCAGGGCGGCCCGTCACGCTCAACGGCGCTCCACAACCCGGTTGCGGATCGATCCCACGCGCTCGACCGTGACGGACACCACGTCGCCGTCGGCGAGGTAGCGCGGCGGCTTGCGCGCGTGGCCCACGCCTGAGGGGGTGCCGGTCAGGATGACGGTGCCCGCCAGCAGCGTCATGCCGCGCGAGAGGTCCGCGATGAGCGCCGCCACCGGGAAGATCATGTGCGCAGTGCTCGAGTCCTGCATCACCTCGCCATTGAGCGTCGTCACGATGCGCAGCGACTGGGGATCGCCCACGGTGGCGGCCGCGGCGGGCACGCTCATGGGGCAGAAGGTGTCGAAGCTCTTGCCGCGGCAGAACTGTCCGCCCGACCCGTGGTTCTGCCACCAGCGCGCGCTCACGTCGTTGGCGACCGCGTACCCGCCGACGACCGAGAGCGCATCCGACGCAGGAACGTTGATGCAGTCCCGGCCGATGATGACCGCAAGCTCGCCCTCGAAGTCAACCTGCGGGCCGCCCTGCGCGCACACCTCAGGGATGACGATGTCGTCGGCCGGTCCTGCCGCGCTCGCCGGGTTCTTCATGAACACCATCGGCCGCTCCGGGAGCTGGCCTCCCATCTCGCTCGCGTGGTCTGCGTAGTTGCGCCCGATGCACAGGATGGCCGGCGGGACTGTGCGCGTCATGGGTGCCTCCAGCTCGGCATGGCGCTCGGACGCTCGCCGCGGCCCGTCCCCGCGCTCACTTGTTCACCGCCGCCGCGCGGTTCTGCGCCTTCATCGCCTCCTCGCGCGTGGCCGCCTCCTGCGCGCGCGCGATGCGGTGCTCGGCCATGCCCGGCGGCTCCGGCAGCAGCCGTCCGAACTCCGCCACCGATGCGAGCGGGCTGTCCCTGAACTCCGACTCGAGCACGGGCATCACGGTGTCGTACGCGAGCCGGCGGTCGTCCTCGCTGCAGCGGTTGTAGATCGTGAGCCGGTCCGTCAGCGGCTGCGACTGGTCCATCAGCACGGTGCACAGCACCTGCTCCATGCTGCTCTCGATGTCGCCGATGAGGTCACCCATGCGCTTCTCGCCGAACTTGTTGACGAAGTCGGTGTAGCGGGTGCTCTTGAAGTAGTCGGTCAGCTCCTTCGCGAAGCGCTTCGCCTCCTTGAGGATCTCGGGGTTCTGCATCAGGATCCCCTCCCGGTAGCCGCGCTGCAGCGCCGCGAAGACGTCGCTGCGCGCGACATCGGGCACCATCTCGTACTCGCCGTACGCCGCGTTGCGCACGAACGTCTCGAGCGGCACGTCGTACCTCGCGTTGGGCGTCACGCCGCCGCGCCCGAAGAGGCTGTCGAGTCGCTCGAGCACCTCCTTCGCGACCGCGATGTCGCCGAGCCGGTAGAGCTCGCGCACCGCCTGCGTCATGAAGTTCTGGTAGAAGTCGGCGAAGGTGTCGCCGCCTGCGCCGCGCACGTTGTAGTGCTTGCGGTAGAGCTCGCTGAAGTAGCGGTCGATCGACCGGATCCAGCGCGGGTCGCTGAGCCGTCCCGGATTGTCGTTGCTGAACGGATCCACGTACATCAGGCCGCTGCGCGCGAGCGCCTGCATCGCCTGGATGTTGGTGCGGTCGTTGTTGAGGATCTTGTACACCTCATCCTCGTTCTCGTACCGCCTGGCCGCGCGCTCCGACCCCCTCTTGGCCCAGTAGAACGCGTGCGACTGGGGATGGCGCCAGTCGAGCGGGCCGAACTCCTCCGTGTACGTGCGCATCCGCGCCGCATCCATGTTGTACGACTCGCGCAGCACCTTCTTGCGCAGGAACGCCAGGAACGGTCCCACCGCCTCGGCGTTCGCGGGGTCGGCCAGCGTGTCCCGCAGGGCGGCGTACACCGGGTCGTTGGCGGTGAATGCGGCGTCAAGCCCCAGGATGCGCGCATAGCGACTCTCCTGGACGGCCAGGCACTTGCCGAGGTTGAGCAGGAAGTCGCGGTCGAGCTTGAACTGGAAGCGGCGGTCGAACTTGCCCAGCTCGGCGGAGAGCCGCTCCACCATTGCCTTCACCTGGGG
>VERO01000169.1 GCA_018882625.1 Phycisphaerales bacterium
CCCGCACCCGCGCCGGCGATGCGGCGGGAGCCTTCCGCGGCCGAACCCTCGCCGAGCCGCCACAGCGCCGCGAAGAGCTCCTCTGATGCGCGCCGCACGCCCTCGCACGCGGCCACCGCATCGGCGACGGTGCGGTCGGCGCCCTCGCGCACACGCAGCGCCGCCAGGAATCCGCGCCCCTGTGCAGGGTTCCACAGCGACCGCAGCAGGTGCCCCACGCGAGACTCCGAGATGCGCGCACCGAAGTGCTCTGCGGCAACCGACTCGATGCAGTGCGCCTCGTCAAGGATCACGTGCTGGTAGGGCGGCAGGAACCCGCGGCCCCGCGCGCGCAGCGCAAGGTCGCTGAAGAAGAGCGCGTGGTTGCACACCAGGATGTCCGAATGCTCCATGCGCCGGCGCGCAGCCTGGTAGAAGCAGCGGTCGTAGGTCGGGCATCGACGGCCCATGCAGTTGCCTGCATCCGACTGCACGTGCTCCCACACCGCATGCTTAGGCACCACAGGCAGCGACGCGAGCGTGCCGTCGCGCGTCGAGTAGGCCCAGTCCTCGATCTGGTGCAGCTCGTGCCGGTCCGTCTCGTGGCCGAAGAGGCGGTCCTGCCTGCCGCTGGCGAGCCCGAGCCGGCGCAGCGACACGTAGTTGCCGCGGCCCTTCACGAGCACGCTCGTGAACTCCTCCGGGATCGCCGCGTTCAGCAGCGGGATATCGCTGTCGACGATCTGCTCCTGCAGCGCGATGGTGTGCGTGCAGATGACGACGCGCTCGCGCTGCTCCACCACGCGCGCGATCGCGGGGAGCAGGTATGCGAATGTCTTGCCGACGCCCGTACCTGCCTCAACGAGCAGCCTGCCCTTCCGTGCGAGGCAGTCGGCAACCGCGGCGGCCATCTCGAGCTGCTGCGGCCGAGACTCGAAGCCGCTGATGCGCCGCGCGATCGCGCCGTCCTCGTTGAGCAGCGCATTGACGGCGAACGCCATGCGCGGATCCTAGGGGTGGGGCCGCGCACTACCCTGACGCGGTGCGGAATCCCACGGGCAACTCCTGGCGCGCCGCCCTCGTCGCGTCAGCCACTGCGGTAGCTGGGTGCGCCGCGCCATCACCCACGGGGACAGCGTCGCCCGCACGCAACCCAGCTGAGGAGATCGCCGCGGCGCCCGCCCCGGAGACGCTGCCTGCGTTCGACGGGCGCTCAGGGAGGCGCTGGACCTGGCCGGCGCTTGCGGCGCGCATTGGCGCCGCAGATGCGGTCCTCATCGGCGAGCAGCATGACGATGCGTCGGCGCACAGGTTCCAGGCCGAGGTGACGCGCGCGCTGTGCGATGCGAGACCGGGCGCCGCGGTGTCCCTCGAGATGCTCGAGCGCGATGACCAGCGTGCCGTCGACGAGTACCTCGCGGGCGTCATCTCGGTCGACGAGCTCGTGGACCGCGCCGGCGTGCGCCACTGGGCCGGTCCCGGGACGTGGATGCCCTGGTACCAGCCCGTCGTCGATGTCGCGCGCACGCGCGGATCGCCGGTGGTGGCGGCCAATGCGCCGCGGCGCTTCGTGAGCCAGGCGCGCACCGCCGGCTACGGGCCGCTGGCCGACCTACCGCCCGATGAACGTGTGCTGTTCGACATTCCCGAGTCCCTGCCGCGTGACGCCTACCGCGAACGGCTGGCGGACCTCATGCGCGAGGCGCGGTCGGGCACGGATGACCCCCCGCCAACTGAGGGCGAGATCGACGCGTTCCAATGCGCGCAGCTCGTGTGGGACGCGACGATGGCTGCGAGCGTGGCCCGGGCGCTTGACCGCGCCCCGGCGGTGGTGCACCTGGCTGGGGCGTTCCACATCGGCCGCGAGGGGGCCACGGTCACCGAGCTGCGTCGGCGCCGCCCCGAGGCGCGCGTGCTCACCATCGTGTGCGTCGATGCGCCTTCGGGTGCCCTGCGCCCCGAGGACGCGGGCCTTGCGGACATCGTGGTCTACACGCGCGCGCCCGGTGGCGCCGGTGCGGACGTCTCCGGCGCCCCCATCACGCCCTGACGAGGGCGTTGAGCTGCTCGCGCGTGTCGACGAGCTGGAAGATCCGCTCGATCTTCATCATCGACATCAGGGCGCGCAGGTCCTTGGTGAGCCCGTAGATGATGGGCTTGGCGCCTAGCGGCGCCGCCGCATTGCGGATGTTGATGCACATTCCCAGCCCAAGGCTGCTCATGAACTGCACCTCGCTGAGGTCGAGGATGAGGAACTTCATCGCCTTGCCGCAGCCCTTGACCATCGCATCCACCTCGCCGCCGATGATCGGCGCCTCGCGCTGGCCGACGTTGGGGCCCTCGAGCTTGACGATGAGGGCGTACCCGTTCCAGGTCATCTCGACGAGAGGCGTCTTTCGTACGGTCGGTTCGGCTGGCGAGCTCATGCGGACCGCATCCTATCCCGGGGCTGGGGCTACCCGCGCCGAGCCAGCGCGGGCACCGCAAGCCACTCGAGCTGCGCGGCGCCGCTGACTCCGCCAGCGCCGAGCTGCCGCGGCGAGGCGAGCTCCAGCGCGGCGACCGCGCCCTTGCGCATCCGGATGATGGGCTGGTCGCTGCCGAGCAGCCACGCCACCAGCGCGCTGAGCGCCGGCTCGTGGCCCACGAGCGCCAGCGAACTGAGCCTCGATCGTGCGGCGATCTCGCGCGCGATCGCCGCCACCGCACCAGACTCGTCCGACTCGAGCGCCGTGCAGCGCTCTGGCGCGGGCCATCCCGCCTCATCCTCGAGGGCGACCGCGGTGTCCCACGCCCGCGTCCAGGAGCTGGACAGCACGAGCTCTGGCGCGCCCTCCGCACGACCGACACGGCGGGCCAGCGCACGGAACGCCTTCACGCCCTCGCGCGTGAGCGGACGGAGCCTGTCGTCGGGGAATCGTCCCGGATCGCGCTCGAATGCCTTGGCGTGCCGCACGACGAGGAGCCGCATGCCGGGACGGTACCGTCCGCCCCATGTCCCGGCGCACCATCCGCAGTGCCAGGCTCATCACGATGGACGGCCACGCGGAGGCGTGCCGGGGTCGTGACCTCGATGACCTGCGCGTGATCGAGCGCGGGTGGATCGGCATCGACGGCGCACGCATCGCCGCCGTCGGGCCGGGCGACCCGGCCGGCGACTGGCGCAGCGCACCGTCGCTTGACGCGCGCGGACGCATCGCGATGCCTGGATTCGTCGACTGCCACACCCATGCCTGCTGGGCCGGCGAGCGCTACGGCGAGTGGGGCATGAAGCTCGCGGGACGCCCCTACTCCGACATCCTCGCCTCCGGCGGCGGGATCCTGTCCACGGTGCGCGCGGTGCGCGCGAGCTCCCGCGAGTCGCTGGCGCAGGGCCTCGCGCAGCGGCTGCGCGAGATGCTCGCGCTGGGCACCACCACGGCCGAGGTCAAGTCCGGCTACGGGCTGTCGACGCATCATGAGCTGGCGATGCTCGGTGCGATTGCCGATGCGGGCGCGCACTCGGCGATGCGCGTCATGCCCACCTTCCTCGGCGCGCATGCGATCGATCCGGATGAGCCGGAGTTCATCAGCCGCACCATCCGCGAGACCATTCCGGCTGTGGCTGCGCAGTGGCCCGGAGTGTGCGCGGACCTCTACTGCGAACGCGGCGCGTGGGAACTCGAGGACTCGCTCGCCTACGCGCGCGCCGCCCGCTCGGCGGGAATGCCGCTGCGCATGCACGTCGACCAGTTCACTGATCTGGGCATGGTGCCACACGCGATCGCGCTCGGTGCGCGCACGTGCGACCACCTCGAGGTGACCGGGGACGACCACCTCGAGGCGCTCGCGCGAAGCCGCACGATGGGCGTCGCGCTTCCCGGGTCGCCCTTCTGCCTTGACGGCCCCTTCATGCGGGCGCGCCAGTTCGTGGACGCCGGAGGCGCGCTCGCGATCGCGACCAACCGCAATCCGGGAAGCTCGCCGGTCGCGTCCATGGCCTTCGCGGTGGTCCTTGCCGTGCGCCGCATGGGCCTGACGCCTGCGCAGGCGCTCCGTGCCGCCACGTGGAATGCGGCATGCGCCCTGCGCGTGCAGGACCGCTGCGGGGCGCTGCGTCCTGGGATGGATGCGGACATCGCGCTGTGGCCCTACCGCGACGAGCGCGCGGTCGCCTTCGAGGTGTCAGGTCCCCCGCCCGACCTGGTGCTGGCCAGGGGTGCGCTGGCGGCCTGCGCGAGCGCGACGGACGCGATGGCGCTCGACCTGCGATAATCCCGCCCCGTGCCCACCGCCACAGACATCTCCGCAGCCTCAGCAGCCGCAGCCTGCGTCGTCGAGACGCACCGCCGCCTTGTGGATGTGCTCGCGCCCGGCCGGACACTCGCGGAGATCGACGCCTTCATCGCGCGGACGCTCGCGGAGCTTGACGCGCCGAGCTGCTTCCTCGGCTACAAGGTGCGCGGCCACCCGCCCTACCCCAGCCACGCGTGCCTGAGCGTCAACGAGGTGATCGTCCATGGCACGCACGACATGTCGGCCAAGCCGCTCGAGGAGGGCGACATCATCTCAATCGACATTGGCGTCCGCCACCGCGGCTGGATCGGGGATGCCGCATGGACCTACGCGATCCGCAGGGCGACGCCGCTCGGGGCGAGCATGATGCGCGCGGGGCGGGAGAGCCTCAGGCGAGGCATTGCCGCGATGCAGCCCGGAAGGCCGCTGACGGACTGGGCGCGCGCAGTGCAGCAGTGCGTCGAGCGCGAGCACGGGTTCCACCTGGTGCGGGGACTCGGCGGGCACGGCTACGGCAAGTCGCTGCACACCGCGCCCTACATCGCCAACACGATGCCCGGGTTCCCGGGCGAGTGGCCGGACGCACGCACGCTCTTCAAGCCAGGGATGCTGCTTGCGGTGGAGCCCATGCTCGCCGCGACGACCACCGAGATCGAGTCGCTCGGCAGCGCATGGCCGATCTACACGGCCGACCGCTCGCTGAGCGTGCACTACGAGGCGGATGTGCTGATCGAGGAAAGCGGTCCGCTGAACCTGACCGCTGGCCTCTTCGACCTTCCGGATGTGGTGGGATGATGCCGATGGGCGCTGCACCGGTCGCACTGCTCCTCGAGTCGGTCCATCCGGCGGCGGATGCGGCGCTCGTGTCCGCGGGATTCTCGGTGGAGCGCGTCAAGGGCGCGCTCGCGGGATCCGCGCTGCGCGAGGCCCTCGCGCGCGCGACGGTCGTCGGGATCCGGTCGAAGACCGAGATCGGCGCCGATGCGCTCGACGCCGCGCCCGCGCACCTGCCCTTGGCGGCCATCGGCTGCTTCTGCATCGGCACGAACCAGGTCGACCTCGCCGCCGCCGAGTCCGCGGGCATACCGGTCTTCAACTCCCCGTTCTGCAACACGCGCAGCGTCGCCGAGATGACCGTCGCCGAGGTCGTGTGCCTGTTCAGGCGGCTCTTCGAGAAGTCCGCGCAGCTGCATGCGGGCGTGTGGGACAAGAGCGCCGCCAGCGCCCATGAGGTGCGCGGGCGCACGCTGGGCATCGTGGGCTATGGC
>VERO01000170.1 GCA_018882625.1 Phycisphaerales bacterium
CTCGACGCCTGCACCGCTGCACACAGCATCACCCACCGGCGCGGGTTTCCGATGCGCTCGACGCCCCACGGCGCGATCAGCTGAAGGCATGCGCCGATGAAGTAGGGAACGGATGCGATGAGTCCGCCGACGACATCGGAGAATCCCAGCGCGAGCGCGTAGGCGGCGAAGTAGCTCTCGCCCATCCCCACCATGAACGAGTAGGTCATGCCGTCGCCGGTGCAGGCAACGATGTCACGACGCAACTGACGCGGTGGTGCGCCTGTATTCACGCGGGCTCTTGTGATGCGCTGCGGATCAGGGAACGCGCGGTTGGAGCGCTGGCGTCAGGAGGTTCGCGTGGCGCGCCGCAGACGCGTGCGGCGTTAGGGTGCCATGCCGCCCGCGCCCCGTCCGCCTCCAGCGCCGGAACCGCCAGTGCCGCCGCCAGCTCCGCCGCTGGCGCCAGCCGCGCCGGTGACGCTCGCGCCGCCGAATCCCTGCACCTGCGACTGCGTGATCGGCACGGTCATCGTCACGTACCGGCCTGCCGGCGCTGCACCTGATGCAGCTGTGGGCGCGAAGGGGTAGCCGCCGAGCTGGCGGTGCACGAAGTCGGGTGCCCTCACCATCAGGCTGCCCTGGAAGTACTCGATCGTCGCGGCGCCGCTGGCCCACACGTCGGGCTCGATCGTCAGCTGGATGAGACGGATGAGCTTGCCGGCGAGTTCCTCGTGGGATGTGCGCTCGGCATCGCCCGATGGCTGGCCGAACGGTGCGCCGCCACCACCAGCGCCACCGCCGCCCATGCCTCCACCACCGCCACCAGCGCCGCCGAATCCGCCGCCGCCACCGCCCATCCCGCCTCCGCCACCCATCCCGCCGCCCATGGGCATGCCCTGCGCGAGCGCGGTGTCGATGTTGAAGTCGGGTGCGTTGTCGAAGACGGGCGCTTCGTACAGGATGTCGCGCACGGGATACAGCTTGAGCTCAAGGTCGCCGGGGCGCGAGAGGTCGGGCTTGGTGCCGATCTCCAGGAACGTGGACTTGAGCTGCCACGTGCAGGGCACGTTGGTGCACACCTGTGCCATGATCTGCTCGAGGACGGTGAGCGCCGGCGTGCTGTCGAGCTTGAGGGTGATTGTGGCCTCTGGGTCGATGCCTTCCGGGAAACGGTCACTGCGGAAGCGCACGATCATCTGCACACCGAGGTTCTTCTTGAAGTAGTCGAAGGCGTCCTTCGCGGTGGTCTCCGCGAAGTCGACACTCATGGGCGTGGTCAGCAGCGCTCCGAGGATCTTCGGCTTGGCGGTCTGCATCTCCTCAGCCGCGGCGTCGGCCGCACGCTGCTGCATGACGGCATCGATCGCGCCTGAGAGGCCCTGCGCTCCCGCGGAGGCCGCGAGCATCATGGCCAAGGTGGCCGCGGACGCAGATCGGAGAGTCTTGGCGTGTGGGTTCATGGCGCTCCAGTCGGTGAGTTGCCTGCCGCCGAACTGCTTGATTCTATCACGCGCTCAAGCGAAATCATCCCATCGTGGGATTCCGTCAGTGCCAAAAGTGCTGTGGCATTGGCAGCGACGGAGAGCCTCATCTCCCATGGTGCCGAGCGCACAGCGCCAAGGCAGCGTCGACCACCCGGGATGCTGGCCGCAGAGACGTCGTCTACCTGCAGCTGCCGCAGGAAGCGCACCGCCATGCGCTGCATCTCGCGTGCTCGGTAGCGCTCGCCTTCGGGAGTCATGGCGGGGCTGTCGAGCATCAGGGCAAGACCGAGCGTGGGACGTGCCGACTGGGCCGTGGCGCCGCGCGTGTTGGGGCCCGCAAGGCGGAAGCCGCCGATGAGGTCATCAGGGAAGGGGGAATCGACTGCGGTGCCGTCATCGATCTCTGGTGCGATCTGCGCGCGCGAGAGCGCGGCGCGTGTGGAGCGCGCGAGCTCATGTTGCGCGAGCGCGTCAGGTGATGCTGGCGCCTTCGCGGCAGCGAGCGATCGCTCAGCCCACAGCATCCATCCCAGCTCGGAGACCAGTTCGCGGCGCGGGATCTCGCGCCATGCGGTGTCGAGCGTGGCACGCAGCGTCGCGGCATCGACGCGTGGGTCACCCGCGCCGCAGAGCGCGCACGCGGCGGCGATCTCGGCGATGCGGGTGCGCGGGGGAACATCAGGTGTCATCCATGCGGTGGAGCTTGCATCGCGCAGGAACTCGCGTATGAGCGTGTCGCGCGCGTGCGCGAGGTCGGCGTCGGGTGCGGGCAGGGCGGCGGGGGCATTTGGGCTCGGTGCAGTGGTGGCGGCGGCCGCCGTCGGGCCAACAGCAAGGTCGCCGAGCTCCAGCGCAGCCATCACGCCGAGTGCAATCGCATTGCGGTCCTGCAGCGGATCGCGCTCGACTGGCGCCACGCGCAGCAGTGCGACCAGGATGCGACGGGCCGCGGCACGCGCCGCGTTGGCGTGCTCCGGATCGGAGGAGCTGCGTGCGTACCGCGCGAGCGCGAGCGCGGCGAGCGCCTGGTCCGCAGGGAATGCGGCCATGGGCTCGTGGACTCCGGCTGAGGGGATCCAGTCGCCACGGAGCCCGAGGTTTTCGAGCACCTGCGCGCCCTCGGCGACGTCAAGGCCGCTTGTGGTCGGGTGCAGGTGGTTGCAGAGCCAGTTGGCGATGCGGTCCGCGGCGGCTTTCGCGCCCGCATCTGCACCATCGGCTGGTGCCGTGACGACCAGTCGAGCCAGCCGGGTGACCTGCACGGGATCGCGGGAGTCGAGCGGTTGCACCAAGCGTGTGACGGGCACGCGGTACAGCGCTGGGGTCTCTGCGGGGAGGAGGTCTGGAAGGTCGCGCATCGGCACGCCGAGCCGGCTCGCCATGCCCACGAACGTGCGCGCAGGATCTGATGCGACCTCGAGCGACATCGCGCGGCTGGGTAGGGTGTATAGCCAGCGGGCGCCGCGGCGCACAGCCATCCCATCGATGCCTGGTTCGATGCTGCGCGCGACCTGCTCGTAGTTGACGCCTGCGAGCGGGACGGGGTCGGCTGCGACTTCGATCTCGAGCGAGAGGCGTGTCCACGCCGAAGGGTCGGTCTCGAGTGCGCGTGCGAGCGTGGTGTCGCGGCGCGCATCGGCGATGGCCTGCCGGACTGCGTCGGCGAGGTCGGGCTCGCGCAGCGGGACCGATGTGGCGCCATCGACGCGCCTGGGGTCAGTGCGGGGCTGCGACTGCGACTCGCCGACGCCGATGAGTGTGCCGTCGCGGCGGATGCTGGCGGCGACGACGCGCGCGTTCGGCACGGGACGGGGTTCGGTGGGGGTTTCGCCCTTGTCAAGCCATCCGCGGGCGTCGAGCCAGGCCTCGGTGGCCACGACAGTTGGGCTGGGGGCTGGCGGGGGGGATGCTCGGGGACCTGCAGCGGCTGCCGGGACAACCGGGGGAAGCGCCCGATCCTGCGCGGAGGCAATAAATCCGCCCGTGAAAGCCACCAGAGATGCGAAAAGTCGCATGGTTCGGCTAGACAGCCGCCGTTTCTCGGGCATCGTGCGAGTGTAGGTTCCTCGTGGACCCAACCCCAGCCATGTCAGTCCTTTCAAAGGTGATCACCCTGGAGAGCACGCGCCGGAAGCTGGCGCTCCTCACCATTCTGAGCTACATCGCCATCTGCTGAGAGCGAATAGTGTGCGCTCTCGGCCGCCGCACAACCCCCCAGAGGGGGCGGCTGGAGAGGATGGGGTGACTCGGCTGCTTCGAGTGCAGTCCAAGTCAACATAGGAGACCCGCCCCGCGGCAACGCGGGGCGGGTTCTTTTTTGGGGTGGAGGTTGGGCGCTTACGCGGACGGGCGTGTGCGGTCGCGGATGCGTCGCATCCACCATTCGGCTCCAAGCGCCTCCCACTGCCATGTGCGCTGCTGGAGGGCGCCCCACGTGTCCTCGAGGAGCGCCTCGGTGACTTCGCTGAAGCTGTCGACAGCCAGCACTGGGAGCAGGCCCTCGAGCGGAGTGTGGGTGAAGTGTCGCTCCACCACAGGTATCACTCCGCAGCAGAGCGCCTCCCACATCCGATGCGTATCGATGCCATTGCCCCGCGGGCAGAGCATGAACTTGTGCTCGCACAGCTCGTCCAGGAATCGGTGCCGCTCAGCGATCGGGAACGGACGCTGCACCGTTGCCCAGCCGGCCTGCTCGAACATGTGGTAGAGCGGGCCGCGGACTGATGGAAACGTCTCGGTTCGGTGATTGACGTACAGCAGCCGACGGGCAGATGTGAGTCGGAAGCCATCACGCACGCACTCCCGGTAGAGCGATGGGCCTATGCCCAGCGGAATCGGCTCGACGCGGCGTGTGCAGGCGTTCACGCCGTGCCAACGAGTTGGGAGATATCGGGCGACAGATTGTACGAGCTCGTCAGTGATCGGGTAGTCCGATTGCCCCGTCACGAGCACGAAGGGCGTGGAGATGCCCATCTGGCGGCAGTAGGCGACGAGGCGGTACACGTAGTCCGTCTTGCAGAAGACGGTGGTGTCCGCTCGTATCTCGGAGGGGTCGAAGGGATTCAGGTACTCGGTGCAGTCCGGATGCACCTTGAACTGCTTCGCGCCTGAGGTGAAGTCGGATGCTTCGGAGGCGACATACGCAAACCATGCGTCGCACGACCGGGCAATGGCATCGCCGCTCAGAATCGGACCGAGGCTCTCGATCACAGTGCCGAAGGCGCTACCGGGCATCGTGGCCGGAGGTCCGATGCTCGTGGGCTTGCCGGAACTCGCGCCGCCAGCGCGCGCGCGTCTCCACGTCGGTGGCGATCTCGCCGACGAACGAGTACTCCGCGGTGTCCACCTCATGGAGCGTCACATCCTCGTCGGGGAACCTGCTGATGATGTCCTGCACTTCGGCATCGTGCCTGATGCGTGGGTACACCGCGTCGGACAGGAACTTCTGGTCCCGGTTGTAGTGATTGCCGTAGCGCCAGAGCCGTGGCAGCAGCGGAGAGATGAGGTTCGCGGAGGTGTGGCCGCCCCACATCCCGCCCATCATGCGCATCGCATGCGAGTAGTGGTCGCGCAGGATCCACCAGCGCCTGCCGCTCGCGATCCAGCGGTCATGGAGGGCGCGCTCCCGCTCGGAGGCGGCCGAGTCGATGTCCCTGATGAGGAATCGCCGCTTCGAGAGGTCCTCGCTGGCGAGGAACCTCCAGAACATGTAGGTCGCATCGATGCCGCGCGCTGCCATGACCGCGATCTCCGCGCCAGCGCTGCGGAGCTCGTCGATCGTCGCCCCGGGCACATCCTCCGCGACGTAGAAGCGGCACACGTACTCGGGAAAGTGCTGCCGGTAGGCCTCCACATTCAGGAGCCCTCCCTTCACGTAGCGAGGGTCTGTGCCGTACAGCGAGAAGGCAACGACATGCTCCGCGCCCGTGCAGTGCATCTCGCGCAGCCTCATCTTGCGGAC
>VERO01000171.1 GCA_018882625.1 Phycisphaerales bacterium
AACGTGCGGGCGTCAACCTCCAACTTCGGCGCCGAGGTCGATATCGCGGCCCCCGGCGACCAGATCTACTCGCTGAACTCGTCCGGCAGCTTCACCTTCAAGTCGGGTACCAGCATGGCGACACCGCACATCACGGGCACCATGGCCCTGATGCGCCAGGTGAATCCGGCCATGACGTCGGCGCAGATGCGTGACGCGATCACGGGGACCGCGCGCGACATCGGCGCGGCCGGATGGGACGCCCTCACGGGGCATGGTGTCGTGAACGCCAGCCTCGCGCTGGCGCGCGCCCGTGACCTCTACCAGCCTGCGGACCTCAATGCCGACGGCACCGTGGACGGCCTGGACCTGACGGCGCTGCTGGCCGCGTGGGGACCGTGCGTGACCGCATCATGCTCCGGTGACGTGAACCGGGATGATGCGGTGGATGGCCTCGATCTCACGGTCCTGCTCGCCGCGTGGGGCTGGGGATCGTGAGCGGCGACGCCGGCACCGTGGGCGTGCGCATGGAGCTCTCGCGGATCTTCATCCGCGAGATGACGGACATGCAGGTCATCGAGCTCGCCGAGGTCGGCGGCGACCGGAGCTTCCCGATCGTGATCGGGCTGCCCGAGGCATTCGCCATCGAGCGCCGGCTCAAGGGGATCCGGGCTGCACGCCCGCAGACGCATGACCTGCTGTCGTCGGTGATGGACGCCCTCGGCGGCCGACTCGTGCGCATCGAGATCCACACGCTCGACTCGGGCACCTTCCATGCGCGCATCGTGGCATGCCGCGCGGATGGCGAGGAGGTCGAGATCGACTCGCGGCCGTCCGATGCGATCGCCGTCGGTGTCGCGGAGGGCGTGCCGATCTACGTCAGCGAGCAGGTCCTCGCCGAGGCCGCGAAGGACCCGCAGGGGTTCAGCCCGTCTCCGCCGGACTTTGAGGATCAGGAGTAGCGTCCGACGGCGCATCCCCCGCGCGCGCACCGTCGACCTCGCCATCGGCTGAGGGCGGCGAGCCTGCCGCGGATGCCGCATCGCGCACCGGTCCCACGCACTCGCGCAGCACGACGGTGGCGAACGCGCCTGGGGGAAGGTCGAAGGCGAGTCGCACGAACGCGCCGTGCTCGTCGAGTCCGGATGCGATCTCGGGGCTCGTGAGCGGCACACGCAGCGGCCGTCGAAGGCCCTTTGGCGCGTCGGGACCTGCGGCGAAGAGCGAGGGCTCAATGCCCATCGATGCGCACGCCTCCGCTTCGGCCCTGGCGGCATCGCCACCCGGCGCCATCATGCGTTCGCCGTGCATCGGGCCCGTGGGCGAGATCTCCAGGCGCGACAGCCGCGCATGCAGCGACTGCGGATCAGGCGCGGCCAGCGCGAGCGCCTCCTCGGTCACCGCGAAGCACGCACCGCCCTCGTGGATGCAGGCGACATCCCCGGCGTGGAGCGATGCGAGCGTGCCATCTGCGAGCCGGCGCGCGAGCACGGCGTTGAAGACCGCAGACTGCAGCGCAGATGTCCAGAGCTCCGTGGTGGCCTGGCCCACGGCGCGGATCGCGCGCTCCGCGCTCGCGCCCCGCATCAGTGCGCGCAGCACCATGAGCTCGTGCCGGTCATGGCGCGACCACATCGGCTCGCTCGCAGCCCACTCGCCGCGCGACGCGAGTGCGCGACGCTCGCGCTGGCGCTCGGGGAACGGCGAGCCTGAGTCGCCGAGGAGCTCCTGCACCAGGTCGTCCCACCGCCGCTCGAGCAGCAGCCGGCCGAGCCTGTGCGTGTTACGCCGGTAGCCGAAGCGCTGCGGTCCGAACGCGTCGGGCACGCCAGTGCGCTCAAGCTGCCGCAGCCGCTGCCAGATCGCGGGAGCCGACAGCGGGTCGATGTCGCGCAGCCGGATCGAGAAGCGGTTGCCGCGCGAGTGACCTCGCTTGAGCTTGTTGGCATGCCGCGCCACCCAGAGGATCCCCATGCGCGGATGGCGCAGCTCGACGGCGGGCGCCTCGCGGCCGGGAAGGTGGACCGACACCGCCTGGCGCGTGACGGCGTGCCGGTCCTTCATGCCCGCGTGCCCGATCGCGCGCTCGCCTACGCCGAAGTGCCTGCACAGGACGGACACCATCTCGTGGTGCGGCATCCCTTCCTTCTGGATGCCGAGATACAGGTGCTCGCCGCTGCCGCACGGGTCGTACAGCGGGATCTCGTCGACGAGGAAGTCGGACGTGCGCACGCGGATCGCTCCGCCGGGACCGGTCGCGCCCGTCAGCGAGAGGTCCACGAGCGGATCCGGCATGGAGTTGGTGTCGTCGAGTGGCATCAGCGGTCGCTCTGTCGGATGGGCAGCCCGATCTTCGACATGATCTGGCGCAGCTGCGTCGCGGTGCAGCCGAGATGGTCGATACGGTAGGCGCGCCATCCGGCCGCATGCGCCGCATCCACATTGGGCTGCAGGTCATCGAACAGCACGATGTCGGCGGGACCCGCGCCGACACGCTCCGCGAAGCGCGCGAAGATGCGCGGGTCGGGCTTGGCCATTCCGAGCAGGTGGGAGGCGTGGCGGATGCGGATCGAGCGGAATGCCGGAGAGTGGCGCTCCATCCAGGCCCAGTGCACGGCGTCGGTGTTGGACAGGCACGATGTGCGCACGCCAGCGGCATTGAGCTCCTCGATGAGCTGCCCCACGCCCGGGTACTCGCCCGTGATCCAGCGCTCGTGCACGAGGCGCGCGTCCGCCTCGCTCATGCGGCCATCCGTGAGTCCCGCGAGTGCGCGCACGAACCCCTCAGGGTCGAGCGCGCCGCACGTGAGCCTGTGCACCAGGTCCTGCCGGACCGCGGCATGCCGCGGATGGTCCGGCGAGCGCTCAGGATCGAAGGGCAGCCCAGCGGCCGCGCATCCCTCCTGCCACGAGCGGCAGTGGCGGATCACGATCCCGCCGAGGTCGAAGCAGATGAGGGGATGCGGTGTCATCCGAGTGGGTGGGCAGTGCGCTGGATTCGCGGGCGCTCGCTCAGGCCGGTGCGCGTTCATGTCCCGCGTGAGGAGCGGCGCTGCGCACGCCGGCTCATGCCCGACTCCGCGCGCGCGGCCGCCTGCACGTCGCGCCTGGCGGCGAAGAAGGATGTCAGCAGCGCAGCGCAGCGGTCCGCAAGCACGCCCTCGACCACGTCGAGCCTGTGGTTGAGCCGGGCGTCGCGGCAGATGTCCATGAGCGTGCCGCACGCGCCCGCCTTGGGGTCTCGTGCGCCGAACACGACCCGCGCGACGCGCGCGTTGACGAGCGCGCCTGCGCACATCGGGCACGGCTCGAGGGTCACTGCCAGCGAGCACCCGTCGAGGCGCCAGGTGCCGAGCGCGCCGGCAGCAGCCCGGATCGCGGCGATCTCCGCGTGCGCAGTCGGGTCGGCATCGCGCTCTCGTGCGTTCGCCGCCTCGCCGAGCACCTCGTCGCCGCGGTACACGACCGCGCCGACGGGCACCTCGCCCGCGCCTGCAGCCTGCGCCGCAAGCTCCAGCGCGCGCTCCATCATGCGGATGTCCGCGGAGTCGGTCACTCGTCGCCCTCCGCCGCATCCGTCGCGCGCCCGCCGCGCATGCGCGTGACGGTGCCCGAGAGCACGGTGCCGCGGGCGACTGCGCGCGGTGTCGCCACATCCATCAGCACCAGCGAAAGCTCGAAGAGCAGGTAGAGCGGCACGGCCAGCATCACGAGGCTGAGCACGTCACCGGGCGAGATCACGGCTGCGGCGAGCACCACCCCCAGCATCGCGAAGCGGCGCTTCGTGCGCAGCCACTCCGCGCGCACGAGGCCCGTCCACGACAGCAGCAGCATCGCGACCGGAAGCTGGAACGCGATCGCCACGCAGAGGAGCATCGTGAGCACGAAGTCCAGGTACTCGCTGAGCCTGAACGCCTGCGAGATCTCGCCTGGGCGCGTCAGCGGCAATGCCATGATCTGCACCTCAGGCGCGGCAGCGCCGTCGGCGCCAGGCGCCTCGCCTGCGGGCACCGCCACATGGATCGCATGCGCGGTCGTGTTGATCCACGCCTGGCCGGCGCGCGGGTTTGCCGGGTCGGCCTCCAGCACCGGCAGTGCGGGGATTGCCGCCACGAGCGCCGCGGCGTCGCCGGTCGCGGCCGCATCCCGGGTGGCCATCGTCGCCGGCGGCGCGCTCATGCCGACCAGGATCGTGAGCATCGCGGGCAGGATCACCCAGTACAGCAGCGCTGCGCCGGCGATCGCGAGCGCGGCGCTGCCCGGCAGGAGCAGCCTCACGAAGCGACGCTCATGCTGGTAGAGGCCTGGGCGTATGAAGAGCCACGCCTGCCACAGCACCCACGGCGCGCCGATGATGAAGGCGCCGATGAGCGACAGCTTCATGTCGATCATCAGGGTCTCGAGCGGGCTCATCACCTGCAGCGTGCCCGGCAGCCCATTGGCCAGCAGCGCATCCACGAGGGGAATGCACAGGAAGCTCCGGATATGGCCCGCGAAGGCGAACAGCAGGATCGCCGCCGGCACCGGCACGACGATGCCGAGCAGGATCCGCCGCCTCAGCTCCTCGAGGTGGTCGCCGAAGCTCATCAGGATGCCGAGCGCGCTGTCGTCGCGCTGGGGCACGCTCATGCCGCAGCACTCCGGGCGACCAGCGGTCCGAAGAAGCGCTCCGCGTTGGAGTCGAGGACCTTCTCAAGCGCCTCGTACGTGGTGCCCCGCGCCGCGGCGAGCGCCCGCGCGACGTGCGTCACGAAGCGCGGCTCGTTCGGACGCGTGGCGCGCACAGGCTCTGGACTCAGCCACGGTGCGTCGGTCTCGGCCATCAGCCGGTCATCGGGCACGAGCGCTGCGGCCTCGCGCACGGCGGGCGCATTGCGGAAGCTCACGACGCCAGTGAACGAGATGAGCGCACCGAACTCGAGCACCGCCCGCGCCTCGTCGGGCCCTGCCGTGAAGCAGTGGAACACGAATCGCTCGGGCGGAAGGCCTGAGTCGCGCAGGACCGGGATCAGGTCGGCGAAGGCGTCGCGGCAGTGGATCACCACGGGCTTCGCGAGGCCCTCGCGCGCCCACGCGCAGATCCGCTCGAGCTGCGCATCCAGCACGGTGCGCTGGAGGTCCAGCGGCGGGTGCGCATAGTGGCGGTCGAGCCCGAGCTCGCCCCAGGCGACGCAGCGCGGGTGCGCCGCAGCGCGCCGCAGCTGGTCCCAGTCGATCGGGTCGTCGCTGTGCAGGGGATGGATGCCCGCGGTTGCGAGGACGCCCGCGTGCATCTCGGCGACCTCCATGCAGCGCTCGGCGTCGGCGGTCGTCGTGGAGACCGTCACGCACGCGTGCACGCCGCACGCGCGCGCTCCGGCGAGGATGTCGCCGAGCCTGCCGTCGTACTCGTGCGACGTCAGATGGCAGTGCGTGTCGATCACGGAGTGAGGA
>VERO01000172.1 GCA_018882625.1 Phycisphaerales bacterium
GTCTTCTACTGGGTCAACCACGGCCTCTCGACGGGCGCCCTCTTCCTCTGCATCGGCATGTTCTACGAGCGCTACCACACGAAGGACATGGAGCGCCTCGGCGGGCTGGCGCGAGTGATGCCCGTATGGGCGTGCTTCATGGTCTTCTTCGTGATGGCGAGCGCGGGACTCCCCGGGCTCAACGGGTTCGTCGGCGAGATCCTCTGCATCGGCGGCACGTTCATCGCCGAGCACGATGCGCAGTCGGGGTATCCAGGCGTGCTTGGGCCGTCCTTTGCGGTCGTGGCCGGCACGGGCATGATCCTCGCGGCGATGTACCTGCTGATCCTGCTGGGCAAGATCGTGTGGGGACCGCTGCGCGAGCCTCACGACACGCACTCGGAGCCAAGCGGGCATCCAGTCGATGCGCACGTGAAGCTCCCGCGCGACCTCAACGCGCGCGAGATCGGCATCCTCACACCGCTTGCCGTCGCGTGCCTGGTCCTGGGGCTGTACCCCAAGCCCATGCTCGAGGCGATCGCGCCGTGCGTCGAGAAGACGCTCGCGGCGTACCCGGCCCAGGTGGAGCGGCTCCGTGCGGCCGAGACGGTGATGGACGGCGGCACCAGTCCGGGTGTGCGTGCAGCCGCCCCCGCCACGCCCGCAGACTTGGCCGCGGCGCTGAACCCAGCCGCTGACGGGACGGTGACGCCATGATGGGCATGGAATCGATGGGTCCTCGGCTTGGCCTCCTCGCACCCGAGATGGTGCTGTTCGCGGGCGCCGTGCTGGTGTCGGTGATCGGGCTCTCGCGCAGCGCGGGCATGCGCCGTTCGGTGCCCCTCTGGTGCATCGTGGCGCTCGTGGCCGCAGCCTTCGTGTCCGTGGAGACATGGACCCAGGAGCGCGCATCCGCCGCGCAGCTCCTGTTCCCCTCGATGGGCTCCTTCGTGAAGCCGATGCTTGCGCTCGTCGGCGTTCTGCTGGTGCTGCCGGGCATCGGCGCGATCGACCGTGGCGTGGAGGGCGCGATCGCCTCTGGGCGGCAGGCGTTCGATGCGCTGCGCGTGATGCGGGGCGAGCACTACGCGTTCGCCCTCTTCAGCATCGCGGGCGCGATGCTGCTCTGCGGCGCCAGCGACCTGATCTGGCTCTTCCTCGCGCTCGAGCTTGTGTCGCTCCCGACCTACATCATGGTCGCGCTCGGCCGCGGCAGCAGGAAGGCGCAGGAGGCGGCCGTCAAGTACTTCTTCCTGGGCGCGCTGAGCACGGCGCTCTTCCTGTACGGCTTCGCGCTGATCTACGGTTCCACGGGCACGCTGCAGATTGCCGGCATCCGCGATGCGTTCGCCGCGCAGGCTGCCGGGCCAGGGATCGACATGACCGGCCTCGCCGGCCTGTGCCTTGCCATCCTGGGCCTCTGCTTCAAGATCACCGCGGTGCCGATGCACTTCTACGCACCTGATGTGTACGAGGGCGCTGCCGTCCACGTCAGCGCGTTCCTCGCGTTCGTGCCCAAGGTCGCCGGCTTCGTGGCGCTGGCGGTGCTGCTCGGCACGGCTGGATGGACCGGACATGCGCTGATCGCGGCCGATGGCGTGCGCGTGGCGTACACGGGACTGCCGGAGCCCGTTGCCGCCGTGCTGTGGATGTCTGCGGTGCTGACGATGACGCTCGGCAACGTCGGAGCGCTCATGCAGCGCTCGATCAAGCGCACCCTCGCGTACAGCTCGGTCAGCCACTCGGGCTACATGATGATCGGCCTCATCGTGGGTGCGCCGGCCGGCATCAACGCGCTCTTCTTCTACCTGCTCTGCTACGGCATCATGACGACGGCGTCGTTCGCCGCGCTGGCTGCGCTCGAGCGCTCCGGCGAGGAGGTCGACTCGTTCGACGACATCGCGGGGCTGCGCGTGCGCCATCCCGCGGTGGCGTGGATGCTCGCCATCTCGGCCGTCTCCCTCGTGGGCATTCCGCCGATGGTCGGGTTCTTCGGCAAGCTGGCGCTCTTCATGGCCGCCTTCGAGAGCGGGCAGGTGGCGCTCGTGGCCATCGCTGTGGTCAACAGCGCCGTCAGCGCGTGGTACTACCTGAGGCTGGCGATCGTGCCGCTTGTCGCGCCGCCTTCGGCGCGAAGCGCGACTGTCGTCTCCGCACCGAGCCGCTGGCCGGCGATCTGCGCGGTCGTGTGCGGGGTCGGGTCCGTCATCGTGCCGCTCGCGGCATCACGGCTGCTCCAGGCATCGGAGCGCGCCAGCGAGGGGTACGGAGCAGGATCGGCAGTCGCAGGCGACGAGTCAGGCCCCAAGGGTTCGGGCGGTCTGTATACTTCGCGACTCACGCGACCGTAGCTCAACTGGATAGAGCACGAGCCTACGAAGCTCGGGGTTGCAGGTTCGACTCCTGCCGGTCGCGCTTTCCACGCCGTGGCGTCCAACGCCGACATCGCGAACGCCTTCGAGGAGATGGCTGCCCTTCTGGAGATCACCGGAGGCAGCGGCTTTCGCGTCAGCGCGTACCGGCGCGCGGCCCGCACATGCGCAGAGGCTCCTGATGACCTGTGCGTGATCGCGACACGGGTGCCCAAGCAGCTCGAGGCCATGGAGGGGATCGGCGCCGGCCTCGCGTCGCGCATCATCGAGTTTGCCACGACTGGCTCCATGGCCGACCTTGCCGAGCTGCGCGCGGCCGTGCCCCCGGGCCTGCCCGAGCTGCTCGAGCTTCAGGGCGTGGGTCCCAAGACGGTGCGCACGCTCTGGACTGAGGGCGGCATCGACTCCGTGGCATCGCTCAAGTCCGCCATCGAGAGCGGCGCGCTCGAGGGCCTGCTGCGCATCGGCACCCCCAAGTCGATCGCCAACCTGCGCGAGGCGGTGGAGCACCATCTCGCGGCGGCCGGCGCGCCCAAGCGGTTCCGCATCGGGCAGGCGCTGCCGGTGGGCGAGGCAGTCGCCGCAAGGCTGCGCACGGTCGCTGGAGTCGGGCGGGTCGAGATCGCGGGCAGCGCACGGCGAGGCCGCGAGACCGTCGGGGACCTCGACGTGCTTGTGGGCATCCACGACGACGCCGCAGGCGGGCGCGTGAGCGAGAGCGCCGTATCGATGGAGGGTGTCTCAAAGGTGCTTGCGCGCGGACCGACCAAGGTGTCGCTCCGTCTTGCGCACGGGCTGCAGGTGGACGTGCGCATGGTGCCGATGGCTGCCTTCGGGGCCGCCCTCCTCTACTTCACGGGCAGCAAGGAGCACAACGTGCAGCTGCGCGAGCGCGCGATCGCGCGCGGGCTTCACCTCAACGAGTACGGGCTCTTCCCCGATGACGGGTCCCCGGCACCGCAGGAGCGCGGCATCGCGCCGGTCGCCGCGGCGGACGAGGCATCGATCTACGCCGCGCTCGGGATGCCGACCATCCCGCCCGAGTGCCGCGAGGCGCACGGCGAGCTTGGCTGGACCGAGGCGCCGCGGCTGGTCGAGGTGGGCGACATCCGCTGCGAGCTCCACGCGCACACCACCGAGAGCGACGGGCAGCTCCCGATCGTCGCGCTCGCGGAGCTGGCGAAGTCGCGGGGCTTCCACACGATCGCCGTCACGGACCACTCGCGCGCGTCGGCGCAGGCGAACGGGCTGTCCGTCGAGCGGCTGCTGCGCCACATCGATGCCGTGCGCGCGGCCGAGGCTGCGGTCGGCGGCATCAGGATCCTCGCCGGGAGCGAAGTGGACATCCTCGCGGACGGCCACCTCGACTACGACGACGAGACGCTCGCGAAGCTCGACATCGTCGTGGCGAGCCCGCACACCGCGCTGCGGCAGGACCCGGCCACCGCGACCGAGCGGCTTCTTGCGGCGATCCGCAACCCCTTCGTGCACATCATCGGGCATCCCACGGGCCGCATCATCCTCGGACGCGATGGCCTCTCGCCGGACATCCGCACGGTCGCTGCGGCTGCCGCCGAGCACGGCGTCGCGCTCGAGATCAATGCCCACTGGATGCGCCTGGACCTGCGCGACTCGCACGCGCGCGCCGCGATGGAGGCCGGCGCCATGATCGCAATCAACTGCGACATCCACGCCGCTGAGGATGCGGACAACCTGCGGTACGGGGTGATGACGGCCCGGCGCGCCGGCGTGACTGCAGACCGCTGCGTCAACTGCCTTGACCGCACCGGCCTCGACCGGTGGCTCGGCCTGCGCCGCGGCGGGCGGCACTAGGATCCGGACATGTTCGACTCGCTTTCGGAACGCTTCTCCTCGGCGCTGCGCCGGCTCTCGGGCCGGGGCCGCATCAGCGAGCAGAATGTGCGTGAGGCGATGGACGAGGTGCGCACCGCGCTCCTCGAGGCCGACGTGCAGCAGGATGTCGTCGACTCGTTCTGCGCCGAGGTGCTCAGCGACGCGCTCGGCACCGAGGTGCTTGCGAGCCTGACCCCCGCGCAGGAGATGGTCGGCATCGTGCACCGCAGGCTGGTGGAGCTGATGGGTCCGGCAGCCGCCGGGCTGCCGTCCGTCGAGCCGGGCCCGGCCGTCGTGCTGATGTGCGGGCTCCAGGGCTCCGGCAAGACCACCACCTGCGGGAAGCTCGCCGCGTGGCTGCGCAAGCGCGGACGCAGCGTGATGCTCGCCGCATGCGACCTGCAGAGGCCCGCGGCAGTCGAGCAGCTGCGCATCGTCGCGGAATCCGTGACCTCCGAGGCTCCCGGCAGCGCCAAGGTGCTGTTCCACGGCGAGCCGGAGAAGTGCGCCGAGATCGGCCGCGCGGTTGGCGTCGCCGTTGGCGTCGCCACCCGTGCACTCGCGCGCGCGCGCGCCGAGCGCATCGACACGCTGATCATCGACACCGCAGGCCGGCTCCACATCGACGAGGAGCTCATGAAGGAGCTCGCCGCGATCGACGCGGCGGTGCAGCCCCACGAGCGCATCTTCGTCGTCGACGCCATGACGGGCCAGGATGCCGTGCGCAGCGCGAAGGCATTCCACGATCGGCTTGCGCTCGATGGCGTGATCGTGACCAAGTTCGACTCCGACACCCGGGGCGGCGCGACGCTGAGCGTGCGCCGCGTGACGGGCGCGCCGATCAGGTTTGTCGGCATCTCCGAGCGCTGGGACGGGCTTGAGGAGTTCCACCCTGAACGCGTGGCAGGGCGCATCCTCGGGATGGGCGACGTGGTGAGCCTCGTCGAGAAGGCGCAGGCGGAGGTCAGCGAGGCTGAGGCCCAGGACATGGCGGACAAGCTCGCCAAGGGACGCTTCACGATGGACGACTTCCTGAAGCAGATGCGGATGCTGCGCAGGATGGGCTCCATGAAGCAGCTGCTCGGCATGCTGCCGGGAGTCGGCCAGATGCTGAAGGACGTGAACATCGACGACGCGCAGTTCGACCGCGTCGAGGGGATGGTGCACTCGATGACGCCGCGCGAGCGCGAGGATGTGGCCGTGAT
>VERO01000173.1 GCA_018882625.1 Phycisphaerales bacterium
CCTCGCGGTGCAGGTGACGCGAAGGGACGGACCGGCGACGCATCGACTGCTCGCGGCGCACCGGGCGATGCGAGCGGGCGCGCAGGCGACACCCCTTCTGAGAAGACTGACGGTGCCGATGCCGTGGCCGATTCTGACGCACCACTGTGTGAGCACACGGGCGATGCGCCGCGCACTGCACCGACCTGCGCGGAGCTCGTCGCGCTCGTCTGCACCTACCCCGCAGACTGCCTCACCGATCGCGACCGCGACACGCTCCTGTCTGGTGAGACGCCGGCCGCGTGCCGCATCGCCGAGGGAGACGTGAATCTCGACGGTCGCGTCGACGACCGCGATCTCGAGGCGTTCCTGATCGCGTGGGCGGACCGAGACCTCGTGCACGGCGACCTCAATCGCGACGGCGCAATCGATGAGGCGGATCTACAGCTCGTCACGCACGCATGTCGACTTTCGGATGAGTGACCGGGCATACGTCCACCCGGATTGACGTCCTGATAACACACGCAGATCGCTGTCAGTTTCGCACGTTCCAGATTTGACATCGATTGCTGTTAGTGTTACAGTACGCGCTCCATGGCCACCGCCGCGTCCATCCTCCTGTCTTTGCCAGAACCGGGCATCACCGTCGACGAGCTCGCACAGCGGGCGAACGCCGTGCTGTCGATGACGGGTCTCGCCCTCGCCGACGGGCGCACTGCCTCGCGCATCGACACCCGCACGATCCGCTTCTACCAGACGCTTGGCCTGATCCCGAAGCCCGAGTACGAGGGGCGCCGCGCCCTCTACTCCACCACTCACCTGCTCCGAATCGTTGCGGCGAAGCAGCTGCAGTCTGAGGGCTACTCGCTCGCGCAGATCCAGGCATCGCTTCCTGCGCGTCCAGATACGCAGCTCTTGCGGGCGATTTCCCAAACGACCGCGGAATCCGTTGCCGATTCGCGCGCGCTGCGCCATCCCCGAGGACAGGACGCACACGCTGCGCACCCGCCCTCTCCCGTCGCTTCACCTGTCCCATCACCCGAACTGCGGGCCTTCACGCTCGCGAAAGGAGTCACCCTTCTCGTCGACACAACCTCCACGCCTGATCCCGAATCGATCGTCCGCACGCTCACCGATGCGCTTGCGCGCGCATCCGACCCATCACTGCAGTAGGCCCACTTCTCACGTCACGCCCTTCCGGAGGAACCAGATGACCATGATCCCGCCCTCGATCCCGCCCGCACAGCCCTCGCGCCGCTCGCTCGGCTCGCTCCTCGGCATGGAACCGCCGCTGGACGATCCCGATTCGGGTGGCGGGGCCCCTGCCGATCGCGCACGTCGCGAACGGAAGGAGCCCATGAAGCTGCCGCTCGCGAAGGTCGTGGCGAGGGTCACGATCGTCGGCGACTGTGCGCAGACGGAGCTGCAGGAGCACTACACGAATCCGCATGACCGACCGCTGGACGTGCGGCACACGATTCCACTGGCGCACGGCGCTGCAGTCACTGGCGTGGAGATCCGTGCGGGCGGCCGCACGGTTCGGGGCGTGTGCAGGCGCATCGAGGAGGCTCGCGACGAGCACGCGAGCGCGAAGCGGCGCGGCAAGACCACGGCACTGATCCAGCAGCGGCGCGATGACCTTCACGAGATCAGCCTGGGCAATGTGCCGCCTGGTGCGTCCATCGTGATTGCCCTGACCATTGTCGAGCGTCTCCGCGTTGCGGATGGCCGCTTCGAGTTCAATCTGCCGACGGCAATCTCGCCCAAGTTCGTGCCAGGCAGGGGCATCGGGCATGACGGCGACGGCTGGGGACACGACACAGAAGACGCGCCCGACGCATCGCACCTGACGCCGCCGGTGCTCGTGGGCCCCGCACCGCTGGTTGAACTTGATGTCACGCTCGCCGCTGGGGCGACGGATATCCGATCATCTGTCGCGCTCACCCGCACCGACGATTCCGATGGCCGCATCCGGTTGCGGCCGGCCGGCGAGCTCCGAGGCGATGGTGACGTGGTGATCCGCTTCTGGGGACGCGAGACCAAGTCCGTGCTCCGCGCGTACAGCGACGGCCGGCGCACGCTCGTCGTCGCGGATCCGCCCGTGACCCGGCAGCCACAGCACGAGCAGGTCCGTGAGGCGGTCTACCTGCTTGACCGCTCGGGCTCCATGGAGGGCTCGCGGCTTGAGTCCGCGGTACGCGCACTGAAGGCATCTCTGCACAGCCTCTCGCCTCGGGACTACGTGCAGATCATTGCCTTCGGCAGCTCGCTCACGAACTTCCGGCCGCGCCCGACGCGTGCGACTGCCGACACGGTCGATGCGGCGATGCGCTGGCTTGACCGGATCCGCGCAGAGGGGGGCACCAATGCAGTCGCGGCGCTTCAGGTTGCGTGCACGTCGAAGGTGGCCTCCAAGCGGGTGCGCACTGTGCTGCTGATCACCGACGGGAACGTGGCCAACGACGCGCAGATCCTCAACCTGGTACAGGCCATGGATCCCGCGACGCGGCTCTTCACGCTTGGGATCGGGCAGGCCCCGTCGCATGCCCTGCTCTCGCGCCTCGCGCGGCTCGGCGGCGGCACCTACGAGTCGGTGACGCGCCGGGACGACATCGAAGCCGAGATCGTGGCGCTCGACGCAGCCCTTGCCGGCCCGATCGCCTACGGCCTCCGCGAGTCGGGCGAAGAGGACTCCAACTGCGGTCCGCGTGCCGACCTGTTTTCAGGCCGTGCCGCCAGCTTCTTCCTCGAGGGCCACCGCGAGCGGGTCCGCATCGAGAGCGTCGACGGCTCCTTCAGTGCAGAGTGCGCCGTCCAGTCCTCGCCGATGCAGCTTGGCGCGCTGTGGGCGCGCGATGAGGTGGAGCGGCTCGAGGACCGGCGCATCGCGAAGCCTGAGCTCGCCGCTGAAGTCGATGCCGCGATCGCGGACCTTGGCGTGACGCACCAGATCCAGACGCGGCTCACCAGCTTCGTCGCGGTCGACGAGGCGAGCCAGGCCGTCGGCGAGCCGATCGCCATGGTGCAGCCGGTGGCGGCGCCGAGGGACAGCGGCCTGATCCGCAATTGCATCGCAGTACCGCAGGTGCGTTCGATTGAGCTTCGGTCCTCGTACTGCGATGTCATGGACAGGCCGGACCATGATGCCAGCGCGTATCACGACCGCGCGCACGCGAACCGGTTTCAGGGCCGGTTTGGTGCTCCGGTTGGCCGCGGTGGGGCACACCCCACGCGGCGCAGGACATCCCACACGCTGCCGATCATCGAGCTCCTCGGCGGCACGCACGGACTCCCGCCCAAGTTCGGCTCTCGTGATGCGTGGGTCCGATGCGGGCTCGGGCTGATCGTCGATGCACACGACGTCGCAATGCTCCGAGAGATATCGAGGAAGATCGGCTTCCCGCGGCAGATCGCGCCGGAGGCGCTGTATGCCGAGCACATGACGCTGGCGCACGCGCTCGTCATGATGATCTTGGCTGTGGCGTGGGATGCCGTCGACTGGGAGGATGGCGCAACCGGCGACCCGCTGAACGCGGGGTCACCTGAGCCCCCGCCCGAGCAGTGGGAGCGCATCGCCGAAGTGCTGAAGGCCCACGCGGCGCATCCCGGCATGGTCCACTTCATGGTCGCCGGCCAAGCCTCTGACATCCCCGGGATGATCCGCGCGGCGGCATGCATTGCTGCGAACATGGTTGCTCGAGCGTGACTCGTGCTGTGCCACCAGATCTGGTAGGCGATCTGCCTAACGGCCTCGGCCAATGACGGCGCTAGCCGCCGAAGATCGAGTTCAGCAGCGAGTTCCCCTTGGGGGCCTCCACTCCAGGAATCTCCGCCCCTGGAACCTGCACGCCACCCGGCAGGGCTGGCTCCGCCTCAGGCTCCGCCTTCGGCACCACCGTGGACGCGCTCCCTCCGGGTGAAGTGGCCATGTAGCCCGGTGGATAGCTATCCCAAGACGAGCCCTCGTACGCATAGCCGACCTGGCTCACAAGGTCACTGACCGACTCCTCCTGAGTCCACGCCTTTACGAGTTCACGATTCGTCAGGTCATAGACGCGGATCATCGAGTAGATGGTTGCCTCACGCCGGATGAACATCGGCAACTTTTCGTGAGTGACGCCCGCCCTCTTCACCTTGAAGCAAATGAGCCGGTCTGGTGCAGGATCATCGCCAGCCTTCGACTCCAGTGCAATCGCAGCAGACCACTCTCCCTCGCGCTCGGCTATGGGCACACCCTTGGCGAGGAACGTCTCCATGAGCTGCTGCAGCATCAGATCGCCAGCGTTCGAGTCGGGCTGTCCGGCCGAGAAGGCTGTGGCGCTGCCGGCGCCGAGCGCACGTACCACAGCCACGGGATCCTTCTTGAGTATGTCCTCGAGGTCAGCCATGCCGCGCAGCATCGCCTCAAGCGCGACGGGATCACGCTTGGTCACGTCGGCTATCAAACCTCCATCAAGCAGTCCAGGATCCACGGGCGCCTCGATCACCGCATCACCCTTGAGAACAGCGACCCGCTGATTTTGCCTGCCAGGACCTGGGTCCGGAAGCAGCGCGAGAACTGCCGAACCCTCGCCTAGCGCATCATCGCATCGGCCCGCAAGCCCATTGGCCCAGCGACGAACGCACTGGCGGAACAGGTCGAACGATGACATCTCCTCCCGCACGGCCACATCCACACGAGGAGCGGGCTTGGCCGCGGGCGGGGCCGGCCGGGGCGCCGGAGTCTCCTCCGGCAGCACCTGCACCGTGGTCCGCACGTCGCGGACCAGCGAGAAGATGTCTACGGCCCGGATCGATAGACGGTATGTGCCAGCAGCCTTGTAGACATGCTCCAGCTGTGCGCCATCGATGGCGTCAATCGGCACGGCAGACGGCGGCGATCCATCGCCCCAGTCAATCAAGACCTCCACGGGAGGGTTCTGGGCATCCCGGTAGTCCGTCTGGTGCACGGTCACGGGCATAGGGCTTCCCGCCACCGCGCTGAATGTCGCCTGCTCGAGCACGTCCTTGATTGCGTAGATGTCGAGCGGTCTGGGGATGCTCCCGTACGGGAAACGGGGCTGGTAGTCCGCGAGCGCCCCGTACTGCAGCGCAGCATCAGGCTTGCACCAGATGGCAGGCCTCGGGTCGATCACCTGGAGCGTGCGGCTCGCCAGCGACCACTGTCCAGCCCGGTCAAACCCGAGGATCACGAGCGTGACTTGCGGGCTCTCGTACTCGGGTCGCCAATCCACCGACTTGCCCCTGCCGATGACGCGTGAGGGGCCCTGTGGTGGATCGAACAGCGAGTCGCGCGGACCAAGGGTGCTCTCGATCCTCCTTCGGAGATCGAGCACGCTGGGAATGCCTGGCATGGTGGCAAGTCGGGAGGGGGTCGCCGAGAAGGTGTCCGGACCGATCTCGGCCGCACTGTCAAAGACAATCCAGTAG
>VERO01000006.1 GCA_018882625.1 Phycisphaerales bacterium
GTGACGCGCCGGCGCAAGAAGCCCTAGCGGGGGGCGCAACCCAGCTCGACCCGACACGTGAGTGTGGGAATCGGCGCAACTGCGGCGAAACGCTCCGCATTTGGGAACCTCGCCGGTGCGCCGTGGCTCCAAGTGCGGCAGGGCCCGCTGCGGCGGCCGAAACTGGGCCAAGCTGCCGCGGCCTGCACCTACGATCCGTCGAAGATCCGGCGACTATCCGCCGGCCACAGGAGACACGCCATGTTCCTTCGCTTGATCTACGATGAGAAGCTTGCTGAAGCCGCCTACCTGATCGGGTGCCAGCGCACCGGCGAGGCGATCGTGATCGATCCCGAACGCGATGTCGATCGCTACGAGAAGCTGGCTGCCGCGAACGGGCTCAGGATCGTGGCAGTCGCCGAAACGCACATTCACGCGGACTTCATCTCAGGCGGCCGCGAGCTCGCGGAGAAGGGCGCGATGGTGTACGTCTCCGACGAGGGAGATGCCGACTGGAAGTACCACTGGCTCGACAAGAAGAGTGGCGGGGGCATCTACCGGCACCGGCTGCTCAAGGATGGTGACACGTTCATGGTGGGCAACATCGAGTTCATGGCGATCCATACGCCAGGCCACACGCCTGAGCACCTGTGCTACATGGTGACGGACCGCGGTGGCGGCGCCGACAGGCCCATGGGCGTTGCGACGGGTGACTTCGTCTTTGTGGGCGACCTGGGGCGCCCCGACCTGCTCGAGTCTGCGGCTGGCATCACGGGCAAGGCTGATCCCTCCGCGCACACGCTGTACCGCACGGTTCGCAAGTTCATGGACTGGCCCGACTACCTCCAGGTCTGGCCGGGTCACGGCGCGGGAAGCGCATGCGGCAAGGCGCTCGGCGCCGTGCCCACGACCACCGTCGGGTACGAGAAGCTCTTCAACCCCTCGGTGCTCGCGGCGAAGACCGAGCAGGGATTCGTCGACTTCATCCTCGATGCGCAGCCTGAGCCGCCGCTCTACTTCGCGCGCATGAAGCGCGACAACAAGATGGGTCCGAAGGTGCTCGGGGGCGTGCCCCAGCCTGTGCAGCTCAGCATCGAGCAGCTCAAGGCAATCGACGGGACGCGCCATGCCATCGTCGACACGCGCCCGTGGGGTGCGTTCAAGGCGGGGCATGTGCCGGGCTCGCTGCACCTGCCGCTTGACCGGACCTTCAACACCGATGGCGGATCGCTGATCGGCGAGCACGAGCCGATCGTCATCATCGCGGAGCCAGGCCAGGTGGACGAGGCCGTGCGTGACCTGATCCGCGTCGGGTACGACAACTGTGCAGGCTGGTTCGACGTGGCGCAGATGGACGCGTACCGCGCTTCGGGGGGCCGGCTTGCGCAAGTCGACGAGGTGTCGGCGGGGGAGGCGCGGTCGCTTGTCGAGACTCGCGCGCCCTTCGTGCTCGACGTGCGCCGAGCCACGGAGTTCGCCGAGGGCCACATCGATGGCGCCACCAACATACCGCACACACGGCTCGCGGCGCATCTGGCGAAGGTCCCGAAGGACCGGCAAGTGCTCGTCCACTGCCGCGGCGGCGCCCGGTCGGCGCGGGCATGCTCGCTGCTGCAGAAGCACGGCTACCGGTGCACGAACCTCGCGGGCGGGATGCTGGCGTGGGAGCAGTCGGCCGCGGCGTCCGGCGCCAGCTGCGTCCGCTGATGGTTGCGACGTCCTGCAGCGCCAGCGCGGGGCTCCGCTCGCGCTCTCCGCACTCGCCACGTCGATGCGGTGCTCACGCCTCGGTGGCGCGCTGCTGCTTCCGGTACCGGAGTGCAGCGATCACGATGCAGACGTTCAGCACCGACGTGCCGAGCGCCCCAACGATCGACTCGATCTCGTCGTACTTTTCCGTGTAGACGAAGAGGCACAGGTTCGCCACCGCGAACAGCGCCCACGCAGGGATCGACACGCCTTGTGCGCTGCGGCGATGGAGTATGGCCAGCAGCTGCATGCCTGATGCGGTGGGGAAGATGACGGCCGGGACCCATCCGAGGACCGTGAACAGCCACTCGGGCAGTGCAATCAGGTTTGTCAGGTCCATGGCGTCGCGGGGTGGGATGTGCTGGCGTGCGTCGTGTTGCTACTGGGGTAGCCCGTCGATCCAGGCGAGCAGGTCGGCGGCGGACCTCTGCCCCGGCAGCTGCGCAATCACGGTGCCGTCACGCAGTGCATAGGTCATCGGGATCGACTGCGTGCCGAGATAGCGCTCCGCGAGCTGCGGCGAGCGGTCCACCTCGAGGTGGGTGGGCAGGAATCGCGGCTCGGACAGCCGCGCGACCACATCGGGGTTGCCGATCGCGTCGAGCTTGTACTGCTGGCACGGCGCGCAACGGTCCGCCGTGACGAACACGATGACCGTGCGGATCGATCCGGCGTCGGCGATGGCCTGATCGAGAGGAGGTGCGCTGGCGATGACCGGCGGCAGCGGTGTGGTCGCGCGTGCCACGATGAAGCCCGTCTTCGGGTCGTAGTCGTGAGGCACGGTCAGCCGGTCCATCCACGCGCGGATCTTCGGAGGCGGCTCGTTCGGCGCTGGCGCAGCTGGCGGTGCGCTCGCGCCGGAGGGAGCGCCCGCGGTGCATCCGGTCAGAAGCGGCACCAGAAGGGCCCAGCGCAGGATGGCCAGCGGCACCGGTAGTCTCCGCCGACATGCCTCCCGTGAGTGGATCGGTGCCCGCAGCGACCGACCCGCCTCCCGCCAGCGACTGCCGGCTCGCGCAGGTGGGATCTGAGTACCGGTCCTCGGGTCGAGTCGGTCACGGATGGCTTGCGGTGATTGCATCGCTTGCGGTCGGCCTTGCGTCAGGCTACGCGGGTGGGGCGCTGTTCGGCTGGGCGATCCAGGGGCTTGCCACTGGTGCGCCAAGGCCTCGGCTCAAGACAGTGATGCTGATGATTGCCCTACCGCTGGCGCTGACCTGCATCGCCACAGCAGGCTGCACGTGGTTGGGACGGGTTCGCGCCATGTGGTTCGTGTTCCTGTCCGGCTCCCTTGGGGGCGCGGCTGCAGTCCTCTCAGGGCTGTGCGCATTTGTGGCCTGCGCACAGGATGTGACGCCACGGGACTGGTCTGCGGCGCTCTCCGCGGCGTGTGCACTGATGTCAGACCTGGGCGCCCTCCGCGATGGGCTGGCTGCAGCGGTGCCTGGCGACTTTGCGAGAGGCGCGACACTCGCTGGCGGTGCGGCAGTGTCATTGGTGACAGGCGCCTCCACGGTGGTCCTGCACTGCCAGCTCACCAACGACAACCTCTTCGATGAGTCGACTGGCGACTGGTACGGTTCGCCTATCCCGGTTGCGGCACTCGACAGCGCATCGCGACCGACGCGGCCGTGGCATCTCGCCGAGTGGAGGCCGATCGCCGAAGCGCAAGAGTTCGAGCGCCTTCCGGCGTGGACGGTGCTTCGCGAGCATCCACTGCCAGGGCAAGCTGGTCCGTCGGGAATGCCGCGCGATGGAGGCCACGGCCTCTCACTAGTGTCGCTGGCTGTGGCAACCGTAACCGAGCGGAGGGTGTTCAGGTTTCGGAAGCTACGGCGGGTCCCGCATCGCCAGATCAAGTCGAAGCCTGAGGGCCGGGCGTTCTTCGTAAGCCCCACAGCGCTTGCTGGCCTGAAGTCGATTGCCAGCTCGGCGGGGAGCATCCCGAGCTGATGTTCGTTGGCGGCACCGCCCGCGATTGGTGCTCACGCGGGTGCGAGAGTAAGGCTGTCTGCGATGAGCGCCCTTGCGGATGCTCTAGACTGACCCAATGAACGACAGTCGGGCCGCGATCGGTGACTTCGCCTTCAAGTTCGGGGAGATCCGGAGCGAGACCGAGCTCGCGATCGCGCAGGTCGACTCCGCGCAGCTCCGCCGGTCCCTCGACGGGGACACGAACTCGATCGCCGTCACCATGAAGCATGTCGGCGGCAACCTCAAGTCGCGATTCACGAACTTCCTGGCTGAGGATGGCGAGAAGCCCTGGCGAGGGCGGGAGCGAGAGTTTGTCGACGACTTCCCGGCCGGGGAGGCCGGGCGAGTTGCTGCGCATGCGGCGTGGTCGGAGGGCTGGGGTGTCCTGGAGTCCACGCTGGCATCGCTCTCGGACGGCGACCTGTGCCGCACCGTCACGATCCGTGGCGTGCCGCACTCGGTAACGCGGGCCCTCGCCCGCTCGCTGGCCCATGTGGCGTACCACCAGGGGCAGATCACGCTCATCTCGCGCATTCTTGTGGGTCCCGAGCGGTGGAAGACGATCTCCATCCCCAGAGGCAGGTCGGCGCCAGGCAACTGAGGGTGGCACGTTCGACTTCGGGGGAAGTGCCAACCGATCCGGCAGGACGTAGCGTTGCGCCATGACTCGTGCCGTGATGAGCGCGGAGCTGGTTGGCGTCGCTGACGCGAGACGCCTGCTTCTCGACGGATGCGCGCTTGCCACGCCGCCCGTTCGGTCGACGAGCACGCGGGTGGTGGCGACGGTCCGAAAGCTCGGCTTCATCCAGGTGGACAGCATCAGCGCGGTGGAGCGGGCGCATCACCTGATCATGCACTCGAGGCTTGAGGGGTACAGGCCCCAGCAGCTCACGCAGCACGCGGAGATTTCACGCACCGTGTTCGAGCACTGGACGCATGATGCGAGCCTGATTCGGTCTGACTGGCTGCCGTGGTGGAGCCACCGCTTCGAGCGGGATCGGAAGCGATACCTCAAGAGCGCATGGATGCGGCAGCGCCTGGGGAGGAACTGGTCGAGGACCGTGCGCCAGGTGCTGGATGCGCTCGGCGCGTCAGGTCCGATGAGCGTGCGCGACATTCATGCGCTGATGCCCGCACGTCGCTCCAAGTCGTCCGGGTGGTGGGAGTGGTCGCCATGCAAGGCCGCGCTCGAGTACCTCTGGAGGGTCGGCGACGTCGCCGTCCATTCGCGGCGCGGGTTCGAGAAGGTCTATGACCTTGCGCAGCGCGTGCATCGGCGCGTACCTGCGGTGCCGTCGCCCGATGCGCATGTCGAGTGGGCGTGCGTCGAGGCACTCGAGCGCCTCGGTGCCGCAACGCCACGCGAAATCGCGGCATTCCTGGGGGCGATCTCGCCCGCCGACGTGACGACCTGGTGCAGGCGCGCCGCGCAGGCGGGGAAGATCGAGGATGTGCTGCTCGAGCGGGTAGGCAGGGAGCCCCGCCCAGGTTTCGCCGTGCGCGGATGGAAGGCACGTGCAGAGCGGGTGCGCACGGGCTCAATCCCACGCATGCTGGCGCCCTTTGACCCGCTGATCAGGGACCGCACGCGCCTGCTCGAGCTCTTCGGGTTCGACTACCGGTTCGAGGCCTATGTGCCCGCTGCGAAGCGCATGCACGGCTACTACACGATGCCGGTGCTGGCCGGCGAGCGGCTCATTGCCAGGCTCGACCTCGCGACTGATCGCGCTGCGGGCGAGCTGCGCGTCGATCGGGCATGGATGGAGCCGGGCACGTCGGCCACGAAGTCCGTGCGGTTGGCGAAGGCAGCCGCCGAGCGGCTCGCATCCCAGCTTGGCGTACGCATGGACTGGCGTGCGACTGGCGGCAACACTAGCTGCAAGTGATCCGAAACCAAAGAGCTGGAGCGCATTGAGGATGCGCTAGGCATTGTCGGCGGTCGCCCGGACGAGCACGTCGATGTCCCCCGTGTAGCGGATGAATCCATGGTGGGCGAGGGCTACGCCCACAATCACCACGTACTCAGCTCCGCTTGCGTTCAACGACTTGAGCCACTCGCGCCCGTCCTGGTTGTGGGCCATCGCGCTCCTGCCTGAGGCGCTCGAGTGCGTCCATGCGTTCCTGAGGCGTGCGCGCAAGCCAATGTTCACGCTCGCGGCGGTTGGATTCCCGGTCGTGAAGGGGAAGCACCACCACCGGCCAGCCCTTCCTATGACCTGCGCTCGTCTCTTCCACGGCATGAGTGTGTTCGTGCGTGGCGTCACAGGCGCATGTTGAAGGTGCAACACAGGGGCGATCGGCCGGCCCCGCGGGAGGCCGGCCGGCTCGCCCTATGCACCGCTCGCACAACGCGGTCAATTCACACGTGTGTCATCGCCGACGGCGTGTGCCGAGGATCCCGGCAACGCCGAGCATCGCGATCGCGCCTGGGGCGGGCACGGCAATCGCGTCGATGTAGCGGTTGAACTGCAGCGTGCTCGCATCACGGAACTGCCCGATCGAGCTGATCGCGCCGGTGACCGGGTTGATCGAGATCAGCTGGTTCGATGTGATGCCCGACACGCCATCGCCGATCAGCTCGACGCCGAACAGCGAGCTGCCGAGGAACTCCAGTGCGCCGATGCGCGCCGTGGCCGAACCGCCGCTGAACGGCGTGGCCCCGAAGAGCTGGCCGGTCGCCGTGTTCACCTGCCAGAGGTTGCCGGTCGCGAGGTCAGGAGCGCTGAACATCGTGCCCTGGCCGTTCGACGCCAGGCCGCTGCCTGTCGTGTTGAGGTTCTGGCCGTTGGGCCCGACGACGGTGGCCGCGCCGGTTGCCGTGTTGATGGTGATCAGCGAGCTCAGCGAACCCTCAGCCCAGCCATAGAGCGTGCCGCCGCGCAGGTCGAGGTCTGCGCCGAAGTTGGGCGGCGTGAGGCCGAGAAGCCCCACCTGCGTGACCTGCCCGGTCGCTGGATTGATGCGCACCAGGCCGTTGGCGAGCGTCGGGCTCGCGCCGGACGTGGTGCCCCACAGCCACTGGTTGGCGGAGTCCCACGCCATGCCATTGATGGCGTACCGCGCGCCAGCGGCATCGACGAGAGCGCCGACCACCGTGGTCAGGCCGGTTGCGGTGTCGACCGTAAACAGGTTTCCGGCAGTGCTGAGCGCACCATCGGCCGCGTACAGGATGCCGGCACTTGCGCTGGAGGATCCCATGCATGCCAGCGCCGCAGCTGATGCGCTGCATGCGCTCATGCGCCAGAAGGACAGGTTCGTTCGAATCATCAACAGTCTCCCTTGGTTGGGTTGCAGAGGTGGAAGAGCACAACCTCGCCAGCGACGCCGCCAGCGATTCCCACCTCGCACAGAGCGCGGCAGGCACTCTGCATTTGGGGCTTCGGGTGACCTTCCCGGTGCGCAGTCCCCTGTGCAGGCACGAGGGGGCCAATGTCACGCCCCCCGGGGGTATCTCCGTCCAGGCCCGAACCGTCAATCGACCGAGCGGCTACTTCATGAATCGCTCGCGGAACTCGAGCACGATCTGACGCAGCGGCGCATCGAGCACGCTCAGCGCGCGTTCGGCGATCGGCACCGGTACGGCACCGTAGAACGCCTCCGCGATCCCTCCGGCGATGCAGGCCATGGTGTCGGCATCGCCGCCAAGCGATACCGCGTTGCGCACGGCACTCTCGAAGTCGTGTGACTCGAGGAACGCAGTGATCGACTGCGGCACGGAGCCCGTGCAGGTCTCGTTCAGCGCATGGCTGGAGCGAATCGCGTCGAGTCGGTCAGAGAGGTCATACCCGAACTCGCGCTCGATGTAGGCGCGTATGTCCTGCTTCGATCGGCCCGTCCGGGCCAGGAACACCGAAGCTGCCGTTGCTTGGGCACCCCGGACTCCCTCAGGATGGTTGTGCGTCACCTCTGCGCTCTCTCTCGCGCGCGCGAGTGTCTCCTCGAGTGTCTCCGACGCGAAGCCGACAGGCGACACACGCATCGCCGAGCCATTCCCGAGGCTCATGTACGGATCACGGCGGCGATAGCCGGCCCACAGCGTGAAGTTCCAGCCGAAGCCGGCCTGTGGGTACGCATGGAAGTAGTCGTGGAAGAGGTCGACGTAGTCGCCGCCCCGCAGCAGGCGGTGCGCGACGGCAACGGTGAGGACGGTGTCATCCGTGAACCGGACGCCATCGGCGAAGAGCGGGGAGTCTGGGCCGGGTGCGCCTCCGCCCTCATGAACCGACCCGATGATGTCACCGGCAATGGATCCAAGCATGTGCGCTTCCTTCTCCCGTGGACGCGGATCCACCCGCGCTTCGGTCCCGTGCCCCTCGCCCCGATCCTAGACGGACGGGGCGCGCTCGGGCGCAGTGAGCGCTATGCACTTGGTCAGCGCATCGGTGACCGTGGAAGCGTGATCGACGGGCTCGCGCGGAGAGTCCCGCTGGCGGGGTCGGCCCTGGGGTGTGCGGCACAATCTGTGCGAATTCCCGCATGAATCCGGTCTGCCGTTGTGCTGAATCTCGCCGTATCGGGGGCGGGTCCTATGCGGAGCCGCGTCCACTTCGATCCCACGACTTTCACTTGAGTTCTCAGGAGCCCTCACGATCGGGATCAGCGATGCATAGCGCACCACCACTCTTCGTGACACTGCTGGGAGGCTCAGGATTCACCGTGCGCCTCGATCCTGTCGACACTACCAGCCCTCTGACCGTCGGCCGCTCCACTGCGTTGGGCGAGGCTCCGACGGTCGCGCTGAAGGACAAGACGGTTTCCGGCGTGCACCTGGAGCTGGCGGTGCGTGATGGCCGCTGGCACGCTCGCAGCGTGGGGAAGGCGGGGACCCTGCTGGATGGCAGCTTCATGCCGCCGAGGCAGTGGACGCTGCTAGGGCACGGCGCCACGATCGGGATCTCCTCGTTCAGGTTGCGGCTCGGGATTGGGGCCGAGAGCGTTCCGCACCTGCCGTCGACCGAGGTGGCGGATGGGCCCGCCGCGCAGCGGCCCCAAGCCGTGGGCCGCCAAAGGCTCGAGTCGGCGCACGTGCGCCTCGCGGCGCTGCTTTCGGCTGCACGCCGCATCGCAACGTGCGCAGACGAGACAGCGGTGGCCGAGGCCGTGGTGGACATCCTGTGCGAATCAGGCGATTTCGACCGGGCTGCGCTGCTGCGCCACGTGCGCGAGCATGACCGCGATACGTGGCAGCCTGTGGCGCTCTGGGCCAGCGACGAACGCATACGTCGCCTGCCGATCAGCCGCACCGTGCTGTCGGAGGCACTATGCATCAAGGGGACGGTACGTCTTGATGTGTCCGCGGACTGGCGCGGCCCCGACCGACCCGAGAGCGTGCTGGAGTCGGGTGCGACCTCCATAGTCTGCACTCCGCTTCCGCGTGGCGAGGCGCCGAGTGCGTTCCTCTACGTGGATACGCGCGCGGAGGGCCATATCGTGGACTCCGCAATCCCCTTCGTGGACATGGTGGCCCAGCTTGCGGCCTTGGCTGAGGACCAGCTCGTGAGGCTGAAGTACGAGCAGGACATGCAGCATGCGCGTGAGATCCAGCAGGGATCATTCCCGGCCCAGTTGCCCGAGGTGGATGGGTACGAGATGGCCGCGCGCAGCACGCCGGCAGAGAAGTGCGGTGGCGACGCATTGGACTGCATCGGGCTTGATGACAGAGGGGTGGTCACGCGCGGATCGCGCGCAAGCCGAGTGATGTTCCTCATCGGCGATGTGAGCGGTCACGGGGTACCGGCGGCGCTGACATCGATGCAGGCGTGTGGCATGACCCGCATGGGTGCGAGGCTCGGCCACTCGCTGACCGAGATCATGCGCGAGCTTGACGCGCAGCTGCAGGAGGACCTGCCCATCGGCACCTACATGACCGCGTGGTGCGGCCTGCTCGAGCCGGCAACTCACACGGTGGAGGCGCTGAGCGCCGGACAGGGAGGCATCTTCGTCTACCGGTACGCGACCGAGGAGTTCGAGGACATCGCGACACCTGCCGCGTGGCTAGGCCCGAAGCCGCCGATCGATGATGAGATACCTCAGCCGACACGCACCGCACTGCAGCGTGGGGACATGCTGATGATGTTCACGGACGGCTACTGGGAGTCGAGGAGCGCGGCGGGCGCGGAGTGGGGCAAGCGTGCCATGAAGGACATTGTGAGAGCGCTGCGCGACCGACCCTGCGAGGAGATCATCGATGCGCTCGATCGCGGCGCCCTCGAGTTCAGCGGCACGCCCGCGACCAAGGACGACCGGACCGCAATCCTCGTGCGCAGACTGCGCTAGGGGCGTGGCCCAATCGCTGCACCGACGCATCGCCATCGCAGCGCACGGATGAGTTCACTCGCATGAGCGCCCCGTCACTTCCCGCCAAGCCTTCCCGCACGCTGATTGTCGGCGACATTCACGGGCACGTGCGTGCGCTTGACGCGCTGTTGCACGCAGCGTCTCCCGGTCTTGGCGACCGCCTGGTGTTCCTGGGTGACTATGTGAACGGCGGCCCAAGCTCAGCACAGGTGCTCGACCGGCTCATCAGGCTGCAGCGTGCGCACGGTGCAGTCTGCCTTCGCGGCAATCATGATGACCTGTTTGAGCGGGTACTCGATTCGCCGTCCGGCATGGACGCGTTCATGGCACTGGGCGGCGCCGTCACCCTGGCCAGCTATGACGGGCCCCATGCCCGCACGGTCCCGAAGTCGCACCGTGCGTTCCTGGGCGGGTTGCCGCTCGCGTGGCACGATGAGAGGGTGATCTGCATTCATGGCCAGATCGATCCGCACGCGGATCCGGGCGACCCCGATCATGTGAAGGCGTTGTGGGGCAGTGTCGTGCACGCCGAGTCGCACGCGAGCGGGCGCACGGTGATCTGCGGCCATGTCTCGCAGCGCTCGGGTGTGCCGCTGGACCTTGGGCATACGGTGTGCATCGACACGGCGATCAGGCATGGAGGATGGCTGACGATGCTGGATGCTGTGGGGTGGACCTACATCAAGGCGAACGCCCAAGGCGATGTGCGGACCGGCAGGTTGCGCGGATGAGCGTGCTGGCGAAGATCCCGTTCGAGATGCTTCCCGATGAAGATGACCTAGGGGGACAGTGGCCCTGGCATGCCGTGCGGGCGCGGCGAGGAGTTGAGCGGAGAATGGGCATGTCGCGTGGGGCGGCTTGGACGGGCTCCAGCCTTGGGGTAAGTTGCAGGCGGTACGGGGCATGTCATGACGCACACGAGGCTCGACCATCCGGTGATGTCCTGCAGCTTGGCGGACGACGGGCTCCTGCGCGTCTATGACGACCTTCGCCGCATGGCTCGGGCCCACATGCGGTTTGAGGCGACCGATCACACCCTCTCTGCAACTGGACTGGTTCACGAGGTGTGGATCCGACTGCATGCCACCGATCCCGCGCGGGCGAGCGATCCTGTGCAGGCCCGCAACTGGTTTCTGGGCATGGCGGCACGGCTGTTCCGGCAGGTTCTTGTGGATCATGCGAGGCGCCGCCGCAGCCTCAAGCGAGGCGGAGATCTCAGGCGGATCCCTCTTTTCGATGACGCCGCGACCGCTGACGCGCCCGAGTCCGATCGGAGCGCGGAGATCCTCGCCATCCATGAGGCGCTCGAGCTCCTGCGGAAGATCGATCCGTTCCAGTGCGAGGTCGCGGAGCTTCGGCTGTTCGGTGGGCTGACGCTCGAGCAGGTGGCCTTGGTGACGCAGCGGCCGCTCCGTCAGGTGCGCACACGGTGGCAGCTCGCTCGGGCGTGGCTGAGCACTCGGGTGCGTCGGGAGGGGAGCGCTCCCGCATGCGACCCGACCGCCGACGAATGAGTGGAGACGATCCTGACGAAAGCGCGTCTGCGAATCTGCCGATTCCGCTTTCAATGCAGATGGATGGTGCACCGTCGATACCTGATCCGAACCCGTCGGTTGAGGAGACGTTCCTCGCGCTAGCCGACCTGCCGGCACGCGAGCGTGCCGAGCGGCTTGCGGGAATGCCCGCGCCGGAGAGGGCGCATGTGGAATCTCTGCTCGACGCGCTCGATGCCGGGGCATGGCTTGAGGAGCCACTGTGCGACCCGAAGTGGACGGTGGGTGGCGCGATCGCCGAGGAGTTCGGCCGGCTCGGCGAGGGTGTCGGCGCAGATCCTGATCCGCAGCTCCCTGAGCTGATCGGGCGCTACCGCATCCGTAGGGTGCTTGGGCGCGGCGGGCATGCGGTGGTCTACCTGGCACTAGAGACCGGCGACCTGCAGCGGTGGGTTGCGCTGAAGGTGCTCCGTGATGCGCGTGAGGATGCCGTCGCCCGGTTCGACGTGGAGCGTCGCGCGCTCGTGTCGCTCGAGCATCGTGGCATCCCACGCATCTTCGACAGCGGTCGTTCAGCGGACGGAGGCCCATGGTTCGCGATGGAGCTGGTGCGCGGCGACTGGATCACCCGGTGGTGCAGGGAGAGGGAGCTGCCCGTCCGCGAGCGCGTCGAGCTCTTCCGTGAGGCGCTCGATGCAGTGCGCAGCGCTCACGTGGCGGGCATCGTGCACCGCGACCTCAAGCCGGCAAACATCATGGTGGGCGAGCATGGCGGCAGGCCACAGGTGAAGGTCATCGATTTCGGGATCGCACGGGGTGGGCACGTCGCGGCGAGCGACATCGCCACCACGAACGCGCCCGGCCTTCTTGGGAGCCTCGCGACGATCAGCCCGGAGCAGGTGCGCGGCGGTGCGGACGCTGCGACCGAGAGGTCCGACGTCTTCTCGCTTGGCGCGATCCTGTTCGAGCTCCTCGCGGATCGGCCTCCGCGCAACATGCGTGACCGCGCCCTGGGCGAGGTGGTGCGCGAGATTGCCGAGTGCGATCCGCCTCGCCTTGCGGCGGTGGCTCCAGATTGCCGTGGGGACCTCGATGCGGTGGTGGGCAAGGCGATGGCATTCGATCCGGGTGACCGCTATTCGTCGGTTGACGAGCTTGATGCGGACCTCGGCCGTTGGCTTGCGCGAGAGCCGGTCGCGGCGCGCTTGCCCGGCCGCATGGAGCGGTGCGTGCGCTGGATGCGCCGGCATAGGCGGGCTGTTGCGGTCACGGTGCTCGTCACGGCGGTGATCACGGGGGTCGGGTGGAGTGAGCGAAGCCGAGCTTCCCGCATCGAGGCGATGCGCGAGGTGGGTCGGCTGAACTCCCTGCTTCAGGAGGAGTACCGGCTCCGGCGCGAGCGCGGTGCGGAACTGGAGCGACAGAGGCTGCTTGGCGAGGTTCTCTCGGCCACTGATGCGTCGTCAGGCACTCCCTTCGAGCCCGGCGAGCGTGCGGCGATCCGGGCGCAGGCGCTGCTCGCCGAGTGCGAGCCCGACCTTGGAGGCGAGCTCGGTCCGTCAAGTGAAGCGATGCTCGCAGAGGCGGTGTCGCTCTGCCGGCTCGCCGTGGCCGAGCGGCCCGTTGATGCCACGGCGCTCGCCCATCTCTCGTTCGCGCTCGTTCGGCTCGGTGACGCGGACCCCTTCAAGGGAGCGGTGGCTCTCCCCCTGTACCTCGAGGCGCATGCCATCGACGAGCGGCTGCACCGCGAGCATCCCGGCATCCGCCGCTTTCACGACAACCTCGTGTGGAGCCATGACCGCATTGGCCTCACCTACGGAGGTCTTGCCCGCATCGACAAGAGCAGACAGTCATTTGGGGCGATGGCGGATGAGGCCAGGCGGCTGGTGGCAGCCCATCCTGAGCCGGCCGCATCGCACTTCACGGCGAGCCATGCGCTGTGGGTTTCGGCATGCTTCCGCGCCGTCGATGGAGATCTTGACGCTGCAGCGGACCTGCTGGTCGAGGCCGTGCGCGAGCTGGATGATGCGATGCGTCGGGACTCGTCGCATCCGAGCGGGCACATCATGCGAGAGCGTGTGCACTGGGCGCTTGCGCGAGTGCAGCTCGCGCGTGATGACGTGGCCGAGGCGATGGATGCGGCAGACGAGTCTCACGCGTCGGCTGTAAAGATGCTCGTCTTGGATCCCGAATGTGGACTTCACGAGCCGAGCATGGCGATCGAAGTGCGTCTTCGGCGTGCCGCAGATGCGATCGACGCAGGTGATGCACGTGATGCCGCGCGGCTCCTCGATGAGGCGGGTCGGATCGGGCGGGAACGGTCGGGGCCGCATCGCAGGAACTGCGTGTTTCCGTCGCATGCCCGCATCGCGGCGATGTGTGGCGATATGGAGGCCATTGACGCATTGATGGAGAGATGGCGCGGGAAGGATCCATTGCCGACGACGCGGTCGATGTACACACCTCCGCATGCCTGCAACCTAGTGGTGATGGACCTGCTCGCGGCGGCCGACTGGCTCCAGCCGCGAGATCTGTCGCGCGCTGCTGCGTGCCGCAGCGTGGCCCGGACGGTCATCGACCGTGCGGCGGCGCGCTATCCCGGCCATGCCGCGGTCGATGAGATGCAGGCGCGACTGGCCCGAGATGAGGGTCGCCATCAGGAGGCTGCGGCATCAGCCGATGCGTCCCTTCTCTTTGGGCATGAGCGCCTGAACCCCTCGATCATGCTCGAGAGGGCGGCACTGCGGATCTCGATCGGCAGCCGGTGAGGGTCGGGCCGTGCCCTTTACGGGTCTTCGGGAATCCGTGTGGGTGAGCGGGCCCTGAGGGACTGTTCGTGGGGGTCGCGCCGGTCTCTACGGTGATGGCATGAGAGACCGCGACCTGCACGCCCAGATCCATGGAATCGCCGCTCCGTGGCACGTCACTGACGTGCGCCTCGACGTGCCTGCAGGCACGGTGGAGGTGATCGTCGAGCACCGGGGCGATGCGTGCTGCCCCAAGTGCGGCAAGCCCTGCCCGGGCTACGACACGCGCCTGCGCCGCTGGCGCCAACTGGACACCTGCCAGCTGCAGACGCTGCTGGTGGCGGACGTGCTGGGTGTGGAGTGCGAAGAGCACGGCGTGGTGCAGGCAGCGACGCCGTGGTCCGAGCCCGGATCGCGCTTCACGGCGCTCTTCAAGCGCAAGGTGATCGACTGGCTTCGGGAAGCGCACTTCAGCGCCGTGGCGCGCCACCTCGGAGATGCGGTGAACACGGTGCGCAAGGCGGAGCACAAGCGCTTGCGGGCCGACGGAGACCGAATTCTTGTGGGCACGAAGCACCTGTGGCTGGAGAGTCCGGCGTCAATGCGTCCGGAGCGGAGGTCGATGCTGTCGCAGCTCAAGGGCATCTGCACCCGCACAGGCCGTGCGTGGGCCCTGAAGGAGCTGGCCGCGAAGCTGTGGGACTACGTGAGCCCCGACTGGGCGCGAAGGGCGTGGACCGCCTGGGCAGCGCTTGCATCACGGAGCAGGCTCGAGCCGATGGTGCCTGCGGCGCGGATGGTGCGCACGCACCGCGAGCCCTTCCGCAACGCCATCCTCTTCCACCTGGGCGGCCTGCACCTCTACCCAAGGCCCGCGTCAGCCCACACGGTTTCCTGAAGCGCCCGAAATGAGTACACGCGACAGAGTGCATGCACGCGGCAGCCTGCGGCGGCTGATCGCACAGGGTTCATGGGAAGAGCGCGCCATGGCTATCTCGACACCGCTGAGCATTGATGATGAGGGAGTGCTCAATCTCATGCCCGACTTCGACGCGCTTCGGACGTGGGAGCTGATTCGCGTGTCCAAGGCGCCTGTGACGGTGGACCGCATCGTGCTCGCCTTCGATGACGGGAACCCTCGGTCGGTTGCGCGGGCCACACGGTCCGCCGATTCAGTCCGTGATGAGTTCACCCGGTGTGTGGCTCAGCATGCAGATGCGTCATTCCATCCCAAGGAGGGGTTTCGGTTCAGGCTGCACTGCATGAAGCGGTGTGCCAAGGAGGACCTGGCTGAACTGCGGAGGCTCATGTTGCCGGTTGTGGCCTTCCTGTCGACGCCGCGTCCGGTGCCCGCACGCGGGAACGACGAGTCGAATGATGTATCCGGCGTGTCGAGTCGCGCGCCCCGGGAGAGGGAGGTGGCATTGGCGCTGGCCGCTCGGCTTGCGCGCTACGGGCACCGAAAGCTCGGGGAGCGGTGACCGGACGAGGGGTCGGTGAATGACGACGCTTGCGACTGGCACGTGATCTGGGTCCGCTGGCCGCACGGAACGAACGCCGACCAAGGGCGGGAGTTCCGCAGTTCCATGACGCGTAAGCAGATTGGGTGTGAGGGAAGGTGCCGTCAGCCCTTCGACGGTGCCACTACTTGGGAATGGCTGGCGCCGCGAGCACGTTGCCACCGCCAAGCGCCTGATAGGTGTTCACGATGGCGGCGAGCTGCTCCTGCTTCGTCTCGATGACCAGCAGCTTGGCCTCGAGCAGGTCGCGCTGCGTGAAGAGCACTTCGCTGTACTCGACGCGCGCGCTCTGGAACAGCTGGCTGGCGGAGGCCACTGATGCCTCAAGCGAGAGCATCTGTTCGGTCTTCAGCTGCATGCTCCGGCGGTACTTCTGCACCATCGAGAGCCGCGTCACAACCTCTGTGAACGCCGCAATCACCGTGCGCTGGTACTCGTAGATCGCGGTCAGCTGCATGGCGTTGGCAGCCAGGAACTCCGCCTGCAGTTCCGCCGTGTTGACCAGCGGCGCCACCAGCCCGCCGGCGATGTTGGCGGCGATGGACTCTGGCGTCTGGAACATGTAGGCAGCGCTGTTGGCCTCGTAGCCCACGCCTCCGGTCAGCGTCAGCCGGGGATAGAAGGCCGTTCGCGCCACCGTGAGCTCCATGCCGGCCGACTGGATCTCCAGTTCCGCGCGTCGGATGTCTGGACGGTTGTGGAGCAGGTCCGACGGGACGCCCAGGTTCAGCGCCTCGTTGTCCAGCTCCAGGAAGCGGCCACTGTCGCGCTCGATGGCCTGCGGGTAGCGACCGACGAGCGTATTGATCCGATTTTCGGCCTCGACCACCTTCTGCTGCAGGATCAGCCGCTCGCTCTCGTTGCGCTTGACCTCCGCCTCGAAACGCTGAACGGCAAGCTGGGTTCCGCCGATCGCCTGCATCTTCCTCTGCGCGATCCCCAGGCTCTGCTGCTGAAGCGCGATCATCTGGTCGATCACCTGCAGGCGCGCATCGAGGCCCAGCAGCGTGTAGTAGCTCTCCGCAACTTCAGCCACCAGCCGGGTGACGATGTAGTTGCGGCCCTCGGCGCTGGCGAGCATGTGCAGGCGCGCTGCGTCCTCGGCAGCACGCAACCTGCCCCAGATGTCAAGTTCCCACGCAAACTCCGTGGCCACCAGGAATCCGGGCAGCGGATCGGAAAATGGCACGCCGGGCGCCAGCTCCAGCTGCTCCTCCACGGCGCCTTCGGTGGTGTACTTCGAGGGGGTGCTCAGCGTTGCGCCCAGGGCGAGGTCCACCGAGGGCATGTACTTGCCGGATCTTGCCAGAACCTTGCTGGATTCGATCTCGATCCGCTCCGCCAGGATCTTGAGCTCTAGGTTGTTCTTGAGCGCGTCCGCAATCAGTCGCGTGAGCACAGGATCGCGGAAGAAGTCCTCGATGCTCGTGAGCCCGGAGCTCGGCGCATCGGGACCGGTGGCGGCATCTGTGAACGCCGCGGGGACTTCGGGTGCCGGCTGGGCCTCGCGGGTCTGCGGGATCGAGCAGGACGCCAGGGGAAGCAAGAGGATGGCCGTGCCGGCGATCCACTGGGCGGCCACGGGTGCCGTGCGGCGCCTTGTCACTGCGGCATGCATGGTGTGGTCAAGCGTCAAGTTGCACCTCTTCGGGATTGGTGTGCTCGAAGGTCTCGCTCAGCGGCTCGGTGACCTCATCCCGTAGGAGCTTCTTTCCGTCGCTGATCCTGGCGAAGATGTAGTAGAGGCCGGGAATGATGAAGAGGCCGATCTGGGTGCCCAGCAGCATTCCCCCGACGCCTGTCGCACCGATTGTCCTGTTGCCGATCGCGCCAGCGCCCGTCGAGAGGAGCAGCGGAAGCAGGCCCGAGATGAACGCGAAGGACGTCATCTGGATCGGTCGCAGCCGGGAGCGTCCGCCCTCGATCGCGGCCTCGGCCAGGGACAGGCCGGCGCGACGCCGCTGGACCGCGAACTCGATGATGAGGATCGCATCCTTGCCGAGAAGTCCCACCAGCATGATCAGCCCGATCTGGGCGTACACGTCATTGGCGAGGCCGAACTGCCCGAGCAGCAGGAATGAGCCGCACAGGCCGACCGGCAGCGAGAAGATCACGGCCAGAGGGAGGATGAAGCTCTCGTACTGGGCCACCAGCACCAGGTAGACGAATGCGACCACGATGACGAAGAGGTAGACCGCCTCGTTGCCCTTCCTGGACTCGTCGTACGACAGCCCCTCCCATCCGATGTCGTATCCCTTGGGAAGCACCTGCTTCGCCACCTCGCGGATGGCTGCGATCGCCTGGCCGCTGCTGAATCCCGCGGCTGGGGAGCCCTGGATCGTGGCCGATGGATAGAGGTTGTACCGCGTGATCTCGTTCAGGCCCTGCTTGGGCCGGAGTCTCATGAAAGACGAGTATGGCACCGGCTCGCCTGCCTCGTTGTTGACGAACATGCTGTCGAGGTCGCTGGGCAATCTCCGGAACTCCGGCGCCGCCTGCACGTAGACCTTGTAGAACTGCCCGAATCGCACGAAGCCCTGCTCGTAGGTGCTGCCGATGAGGATGTTCAGGTTGTCGAGCGCCTTGCCGATCGACACGCCCTTCTGCATCGCGATGTCGTTGTCGATGACCAGCTCGTACTGGGGGTAGTTGCTGGTGAAGAAGGTGAACAGCCCGGTGAGCTCCTGCCGCTTGGCCAGGGCGTCCATGAAGTTCGCGGTCACCTTGCCAAGCTCGGCGTAGTCGAGGCGGTTCGTCTTGTCGAGCAGGCGCATCGAGAATCCACCCGCGGCGCCGAATCCGGGTACGGCCGGGGGCTCGAAGAACTCGATCTTCACGTTGGTCATGCGGCGGCACTTCTCCTCGAGCCGTGCGATGACATCGCGTGCAGTCAGGTCGCGTGTCTTCCAGTCGGAGAGGTTGATGATGCAGGTGCCGGCATTCGAGCCGCGCCCTTCGGTCAGCACCTCGTAGCCGGCGAGTGAGGTGACCGACTTGACTTCGGCGATCTCCTTCGCGATCGACTGGAGCTCGCCTGACTTGGCGTTCGTGTACTCCAGCGTCGAGCCTGGAGGCGTCTGGATGATCCCGTAGATGACGCCCTGGTCCTCGTTCGGGATGAATCCGCTGGGCAGGCTGGTGTTCAGGAAGTACACACCGATGGCGAAGACCCCGATGGTCGCGAACGTGAGCGTGCGGCGTGTCACGATCTTCCGAAGTGCGCCGGCGTAGCTGGAGGTGACGAGCCCAATCAGGCGGTCGAATGGGCGCTGCAGGACGGGGACCAGGACGATCAGGATTCCTGCCGGACCCCAGAGCGAGAACGCGAGCCAGCCGATCAGGGTGAGGATGGGCAGGCCAACAAGCGCACGCATGGCGAGGGCGCGGCGCGTCCGGCGTCCGGTGCGCGCCTCGGTGTGCCCATGTTCGTGCGGCTTCAGGATCATGGCGCAGAGCACCGGGGTCAGCGTCAGCGCCACGACGCCGGACAGGATGATCGAGGTCGCCATCGTGATGCCGAACTGCGCGTAGAAGGCGCCGATGGGTCCCGGCACGAACGTGACAGGCACGAACACGGCAGCCATGACGAGCGTGATCGCGATGATGGCGCCGCTTATCTCGTGGAGCACCTCCATCGAGGCCGCGTAGGGTGACAGCGACTTCGAGCGCATCTTGGCGTGGACTGCCTCGACGACGACGATCGCGTCATCGACGACGACGCCGATGGCGAGCACCATGGCAAAGAGCGTGATCAGGTTGATCGACAGGCCGAAGAGCTTGACGACGAAGAAGGTGCCGATGAGCGATACCGGCACGGCGAGCGTCGGGATCAGCGTCGAGCGCAGGTCGCCAAGGAACATGTACACGACGATGCACACCAGGACGAAGGCCTCGAGCAGCGTGTGCAGGACCTTCTCGATCGAGGCATCGAGGAACGAGGACACGTCGTATGCAATCTGGTAGTCCATCCCCGGCGGGAACGACTCCGCCTTGATCGACTCCAGCGCCTCCTTCACCTGCGCGATCACGGCGCTGGCATTGGAGTTCGGGGCCTGCTTCAGCACGATGGATGCCGCCGGATGCCCATCGACGTTGGAGTAGATGTCGAAGAACTCGGGGCCGAGCTCCACGGTGGCGACATCCTTGAGCCTGAGGATCTCGCCTCCCGGTGTGGCACGCAGGATGATGTCCGCGTACTGCTCCGGCTTGTTGTAGCGGCCGACATAGGTCAGCACGTACTCCGTCGACTGCGAGGTCTTGCCCGTCGCCTGCCCGATGCGACCTGGCGAGCCGATCACGCTCTGCTCGGCGAGGGCCTCCATGACGTCCGCCGACGAGACCCCGTAGGCGCGCATCCGCTCGGGATTGAGCCAGACCCGCATCGCGTAGGCCCGGTTCCCGAGGTTGCGCGGAAGGCCCATGCCCTGGATGCGCTTCAGGACCGGCATCACATTGGCGTTGGCGAAGTTGTAGAGGAATGCCTGGTCGGCGCCCGGATCGGTGCTGAAGACATTCACGTACATCAGCAGGCTGGGCACCACCTGGCTGACGAGGATGCCCTCGCGCTGGACAAGGGGGGGCAGCCGGCTCATCACGATATTGACCCGGTTCTGGACGTTGACGACGTTGATGTCCGGATCCGTGCCCGGCTCGAAGTAGATCCTGATGGTGGCCTCGCCGGCGCTGGTCGCGTCCGAGGCGATGTAGCGCATGCCCTGCACGCCGTTGATCGACTGCTCGAGCGGGATGAGCACCGAATCGACGAGCACGTCGGCGCTTGCGCCCGGGTACGCGATGGCGACCTCGACAGTCGGTGGTGCGATCGACGGATACTGGGAGATCGGAAGCGTCCTGATGCCAAGCACCCCGAGGAACACGAGGATGATCGAGATCACGATCGCAAGAGCCGGACGGTGGAGGATCTTCGTGAACATGGGTGCCTCGGGGATGGGGTCTTGAGCGCCGGACCGGTCACTCGGCGTAGAACTTCAGCTTTGAGAGTGCCTCTTCGGCGGGGCGGATCTCGTAGTGCTCGAGCTTCTGTCCGTCACGTACCTGGGCGACGCCCTCGAGGACGATCCGGTCGACGTCGGCGAGGCCGTCTCGGATCACGAAGATGTCCTCGAGTTCACGATCGACCGCGATCTCGCGCTGGCGCACGATGCCATCCTCGCCGACGACGTACACGTACCTCTTCGCGAGCACCGAGAAGGTCGCCCGTTGCGGGATCACGATGGCGTCGCGGACAATCCGGTTCATCAGCACCTTGCCTGTCTGCCCGTTGCGCAGCAGGTAGGTCGGGTTCTGGAAGTCCGCCCGGAAGGCGATGTTGCCGGTCTCGTTGTCGAAGTCAGCCTCGATCGCGCCGATGGATCCGCGTTCGGGAAACTTCTGGCCATTGGCCAGCAGGAGCTCGATGGCCTGGTCGCCTGCTGAATCCCTCTCCGCGGCGACGTACTCGAGATACCGGGCCTCCGGGACGTTGAAGTAGACCCACATCACGCTGTTGTCGGAGATGGTGGTGAGGACGTCGCCCTCGTCCACGAGGCTTCCGTGCTGCTCCTCGAAACGGTCGATGATGCCATCGAAGGGCGCGCGGACCGAGGTGAAGCCCAGCTCGACCTCGGCAAGCCGGACACGGGCCTCGGCCTGGGCAAGCTTGGCCTCCGCGAGAGAGAGCTCCTGGGCGGAGATCACATTGCTCTCAACGAGCTTCCGTGCATTGGCGCATTCGATCCGGGCGGCCTCCGCTTCAGCGCGCTCAGCCTCGACCCGCGCCTGGTAGGCCGCCGGAAAGATCTTGAAGAGCAGGTCGCCCGCCTTGACGCGCTGCCCCTCCTTGACCGTGATGGGCTCCAGGTATCCACCGGCCAGCGGGCGAATGTCGACATGCCGGCATGACCGGATGCGACCGACATACTCCTGCGTGATCGTGACATCGCGGCGCGCGGGGGTGGTGAGCCACACCGCGTGTTCGCCATGCGCTGCATGGTCCGATGGCGTGCCGGGGTCGCCGTGCTCCGCTCCCGCGGAGGCATGTTCGGCACTCTGATTCGGATGTTTGTCGCAGCCCTGAAGCGCTGGAGTGACTAGCAGCAGGGTGAAGAACAGGTGCCTGAGGACGCTCATGACATCTCCAATCCGAGCTCTGCGCTCGGAAACCCAATGTGTGGGCAGCATTGCTCCGGAATCCGACCTGAAGGTCGGGACGCGAGCGTGTGATCAGATTGAGGGAATGCCACCAAGCTGCTGCTCGGGCATGACGGGCCCGATCACGATCGCAACTGAATGGCCTAGAGTGACCCTAAGGCGGGCCTGTGAATCACGCGGGTGGACCGCGGCTGCACCGAGCATCAAACCGACGAGCAGGCCCGCTGATCTCAGCACATGCGCTCAGCGTGCACAACAGCTCAGCTGGAGGGAGACACAGCGAATCCCTATCAGGCAGGCCGCCACCAGAATCGGGACCCGGCTCGTCTGAGTCTTCTCCCGATTCGCCCCATGCGACATCCCCCCGGGCAAGTTCCAGATGCCGCTGGGTCTGCTGGCTCCAATCGAGGTAGGCAGCATGGCGCTCGCCGCACCGCGCCTGCCGGCCGAGAAGGGAAGTGGCGGTGCCCCCGAACACGACCGACAGCACCAGGAGTACGGCCGAGAGCGCACGGAAGCGCCTCAAAAATCGCTGTTCTTGCCCGCAATACGAACTAGCGCAACCTGGTGTCGCGCGTCGGGTCACGGGGGTCTGTCGCTCAGGGGACTCCACCACTGTG
>VERO01000174.1 GCA_018882625.1 Phycisphaerales bacterium
GCGCAGCACCGCGCCGAGCGCAGCACCCAGCGCCGCGATCGCGATGAGCGCCGCATCCTGCGCGAGATCCGCCGAGGCGCCCGCCACAAGGCTCGCATCCTGCGCGAGATCCGTCGCGGCGATCGCCACGAGGCTCGCATCCTGCGCGAGATCCGTCGCGGCGATCGCCAGAAGGCCTGCGTGCGGCGCCACATCCATCGCGGCAAGCGTAGTGCGCGCCCGGGAGCGATACCTTCCCGCGCATGACAGCCACCCTGCTCTTCCTCGGATCCGGCGAGCTCGGCAAGGAAACCGTGATCAGCGCGAAGCGCCTTGGATGCCGCGTCATCGCGGTTGACCGCTACGCGGGCGCGCCGGCGATGCAGGTCGCGGACGCGCATGAGGTCATCGACATGCTCGATGGCGCGGCGCTGCGGCGCGTGATCCGCAAGCACAAGCCCGACTTCGTGGTGCCCGAGATCGAGGCGATCCGCACCACCGAGCTGCTGACGCTCGAGCGGCGCGGTCAGGCCGTGATCCCCAGCGCGACCGCGGCGCACCTGACCATGAACCGCAACGCGATCCGCGATCTCGCCGCGCGCGAGCTCGGACTGCGCACCGCCCGCTACGCGTACGCCGGGAGCGCCGCCGAGCTGCAGGCGGCCGTGATGGGACCGCGCGGCATCGGCCTGCCCTGCGTGATCAAGCCGATCATGAGCAGCTCGGGCAAGGGCCAGTCCGTGGCGCGCACGAAGGCAGGCATCCGCAAGTCATGGGACTACGCGATGGCTGGCATGCGCGGCGACACGCGGCTGGTCATCGTCGAGGAGTTCATCGACTTCGACTACGAGATCACGCAGCTCACCGTGAAGCAGCGGCGTTCAGCGGGCGGGCGCACGGTGTTCGTGGAGCCGATCGGGCACCGGCAGGAGCGCGGCGACTACCGCGAGTCGTGGATGCCCTGCGGCATGTCGGATGCGGCCCAGCGCGCGGCGCAGCGCATGGCCAAGGCCGTCACCGACCGCATCGCCGGACCCGAGGGCGCCGGGATCTTTGGAGTGGAGTTCTTCGTGCGCAGCGGCGAGGTCATCTTCAGCGAGCTGAGCCCTCGGCCGCATGACACGGGCATGGTGACGCTGGTGTCGCAGGACCTCTCGGAGTTCGACCTGCACGTGCGCGCGATCCTTGGGCTGCCGATCCCGCGCATCCGGTACGCGGGTCCTGCCGCGAGCGTGCCGATCCTCGCGACGCGGTCCTCGGCGCGCGAGCCGAGCTACAGGGGCATCGACAGCGCGATGCGCATCCCTGGCGTCGACGTGCGCATCTTCGGAAAGCCATCCACGCGCCCCTACCGCCGCATGGGCGTGGCGCTGGCCGTGGCGCCCACGCTCGCGCAGGCGCGGCGCAATGCGGCGAAGGCCGCCGCCGAGGTCAGAATCAGGTACTGAAGTACTTCGCCTGCGGGTGGTGCACGATGATCGCGCTCGTGGACTGCTCCGGCTCGATCTGCCAGTTCTCGGTGAGCGTGCACCCGATGCGCTCGGGCTGGATGAGCCGGAAGAGCTTCGCCTGGTCGGCCATGTCCGGGCAGGCGGGGTAGCCGAAGCTGTAGCGGCTGCCGCGGTACTTCTGCGTGAAGAGGTCCGGGATGCGCGGCGAGTCCTGGCTGGAGAAGCCAAGCTCCGCGCGGATGCGCTTGTGCCAGAGCTCCGCGAGCGCCTCGGCGCACTCGACGCCGATGCCGTGCAGGTAGAGGTACTCGGTGTACTCGTTGCGCTCGAAGAGCTGCTTCGCGCGGTGGCTCGCCTCGGGCCCCATCGTCACGCAGTGGAAGGCCACCACATCGCGCAGCGGCTCGCCGCCGGTGCCCTTCGCGTCCACCGAGCGGAAGAAGTCGCTGATGCACACCTTGCGGCCCGACTTCTGTCGCGGGAAGGAGAATCGCTCGACTTCACGCTCGCGGTCCTGGGGATCGAAGACGACCAGGTCGTTGCCCGAGCTTGCGCACGGGAAGTAGCCCCACACGACTGCCGGCCGCAGGATGCGCTCGCGGCTGCACTCGGCCTTGAGGCGCTCGAAGATCGGCTCGACCGTGCGCTGCAGGAATGCGGCGTACGCGGCGTCGTCCATGTCGCCGCGGCGGAAGCCCCACTGGCCGCGGAAGAGCGCGGTCTCGTTGATGAACGGGTAGATGGCGGAGAGGTCGATGCGTTCGGCAAGGCGCGAACCCCAGAACGGCGGCACCGGCACCGGATTGTCGTGCGTGATGGGGCCGCCGACGAACTGCCCCGCTCCGCATGCGCCTGGAGGCTCGCTTGCGCCGGCGCGCACCGCAGCAGCGGCGGCACCTGCTGCAGCCGCGGCGCCAGCGCCGGTGCCTGCCTCGGCCGTCGCCACCGCACCGCCTGCGGCGCCCTGCCCCGCGTCGCCTTCCACCGTCATCTGCGCGGCGCGCACCTTGTCGGCGGCCACGCGAGCCTCCACGGCCTTGCGCCGCGCGAGTCGGTCCTCGATCTGCTTGTCGATCTCCTCGAGGCGGCCGTCCGCGAGCGCATCGCACACGGAGAGCCCCTCGAACGCGTCGCGCCCGTAGTAGAGCTTCCCGCCATAGGTCGACCGCAGGTGCGATTCCGCGTAGTGGCGCGTAAGCGCGGCGCCCCCGAGCAGCACCGGCACGGTGATGCCCAGACGGTTCATCTCCTTGAGGTTCTCTTCCATCACCGTCACGCTCTTGACGAGCAGCCCGCTCATGCCGATCGCATCCGCCCCGGACTCGCGCCACGCGTCGACGATCTGAGTCAGGCTCTGCTTGATGCCGATGTTGCGGACCTCGTAGCCGTTGTTGGAGAGGATGATGTCGACCAGGTTCTTGCCGATGTCGTGCACGTCGCCGGCGACGGTCGCCAGCACGATGCGCGCCTTGGCGGTGCCGGTCTCGCCCGACTTCTCCATGAAGGGCTGCAGGAACGCCACCGCTTTCTTCATCACCTGCGCGCTCTGGAGCACGAAGGGCAGCTGCATCTTGCCCGCACCGAAGAGGTCGCCCACCACCTTCATGCCCGCGAGCAGGTGGTCGTTGATGATGGCCAGCGGCGCGTAGATCTTCAGCGCCTCGGCGAGGGTCTCCTCGAGCGCGCGGTCCTCGCCGTCGACGATGTGCCGCTGCAGGCGGTCCTCGAGCGGCAGCTCTGCCAGGGACGGGCCGGCCTTCGCGGTGTCGGCACCGTCTGGGAAGAGCCCGATGAAGTGCTGCAGCGGGTCGAAGTTCTCCGGCATCCCCTCGGGGCGGTTCGCGCCGCGGCGGTCGAAGATCAGCCACTCGGCGGCAGCCCACTGGTCGGCAGGGATGCGGTTCTGCGGCAGGATCTTCGAGAAGTGCACAATCGCGGCGGTGAGCCCGCGCGCTCGCGCCTCGTGCAGGAAGACGGTGTTGAGCACGGCGCGGGCCGCGGGCTTGAGCCCGAACGAGATGTTCGAGAGGCCCAGGATGATGCCGCACGACGGGAAGCGCCTGGAGATCAGCGAGATGCCCTCGAGCGTCTCGAGCCCAAGCCTGCGGTCGTCGTCGTTGCCGGTGGCGATCGTGAAGGTCAGCGGATCGAAAAGCAGGTCGCGCTCGTCGAGCTCCCACTTGCCCGTGAAGAGCCCGTGGATGCGCTCGGCGATTGCGAGCTTGCGGTCGGCCGTCTTGGCCATGCCCGCCTGCGGGTCCTCGTCGATCGTGAGCGCCACGCATGCCGCACCGTAGCGCTTGAGCAGCGGGCACACGGTGTCCATGCGGATCTCGCCATCCTCGAGGTTGATCGAGTTGACGACGCAGCGGCCGCCTGAGCGGCGCAGGCCTGCCTCGAGCACATCCGCCTGCGTCGAGTCGAGCATCAGGGGGGCGTTCACCTGTCGCACGTAGCGCGAGATGACCTCGCCCATGTCGGCGACGCCGTCGCGTCCGACGAAGTCCACGCACACGTCGAGCATGTGCGACCCGTCGCGCACCTCGTCGCGCGCCATCGAGACGAGCCCGTCCCAGTCGCCCGCGTCCAGCATGCGCTTGAAGGCGCGTGACCCGTTGGCGTTCGTGCGCTCGGCGACGATCAGCCATGAGTTGTCCTGCACGAACTCCGTGAAGCCGTAAAGGCTCGAGCAGCCAGCGGCCTGCGGCACGATGTCGCGTGTCGCCGCGGCGCGTCCGCCCACAAGCTGCGCCAGCGCCGCGATGTGCTCGGGGGTGGTGCCGCAGCAGCCGCCGACGGCGCTGACGCCGAGCTCCTCCACAAAACGGCGCATCGACTCTGCAAAGTCCGCGGGTTGCAGCGGGTAGTGGGTCTTGCCGTCCACGAGCACAGGCAGGCCGGCGTTGGGCACCACGCTCACGTGCCGGTTCCAGTGCCTCGACAGGTACTGCACGTGCGGGGTCATCTCGACGGGACCCGTGGCGCAGTTGAGGCCGATGCTGGCCACCGGGAACGGCTTGACGGCGTTGACGACGGCGGCGATGTCGGATCCGAGCAGCATCGTGCCGGTGGTCTCCATCGTCACCGACACGAAGATGGGCACGTCATTGACGGACCTGCGCGCGCGCTCGAGCGCATCGAGGCACGCATTGATCGCCACCTTCACCTGCAGCAGGTCCTGGCACGTCTCGATCATGAACGCGTCGACGCCACCCTCGAGCAGGCCCTCGGCCTGCTCGCGGTAGCTGTCGAGCATCGTGTCCCAGTCGGTCTGGCCGAGCGTGATCAGCTTGGTGCCTGGTCCCATGGACCCCGCGACGAACCGCGGGCGGTCTGGCGTCGACAGGCGGTCGCACGCCGCGCGCGCCACGCGGGCCGCCTGCACGTTGAGCTCGCGGACCCAGCTGACCATCTCCTGGTCAAACTCTGCGGCGACCAGCTTGTTGGACCCGAAGGTGTCGGTCTCCACGATGTCGGCGCCGGCGGCGAGCATCGACTCGTGGATCCGCTGGATCATGTCCGGGCGGCTGCGCACCAGGATGTCGGTGCAGTTGTCGCGTCCGAGCCAGTCCTCGTGGCGGCAGTCCGTGCAGGAATGGATGGAGGTGCCCATCGCCCCGTCAAAGAGCATCACCCGGCGGTCAAGGCACCCAAGCAGTGTGCGAGCCATCGTCCCCGGGAACATACGCGCCGGAGGGCGGCCTTTCAACCGTCTATCCGGATATACGGATGATTCAAGGTTCCCGGGCGTTCGTCAGGTGCCTCGACCGCACCGCAATCCCCCGGCTCAACCCGATACGGCGGATCGCGCGGCATCCCTGGCGGGATAGGGCGCCCGCGGCGGTGCGGCGACGCCTGCCGGGAGGCCCTCTCCCCTACAA
>VERO01000175.1 GCA_018882625.1 Phycisphaerales bacterium
CTCGTGGACCGTGCGATGGGGTCGCTGCGGCCGGAGCAGCGCCGGGTGCTGCAGCTGGCCATCCACCACGGCGCATCGCACGAGCAGATCGCGACGAGCACCGGGATGCCGCTGGGCACGGTCAAGACGCACGCGCGGCGCGGCCTCATCCGGCTGCGCGACATCCTGGTGCGCGAGGGCGCGATCGCGCCCGATCCGGATGACGGCGCGCCCGCGGACGGGCGCTGAATCCGCACTACCCTGCGCATCCCGATGCGCAATCCCGTGAACCACGTGCTCCTGCCGCTGGCCTCCCCCGCGCTTGCGGCGCTCGCCCTCTACGTGTTGGCCTCCGGCTCCGCCGCGGCGCCGCAGGCCCGCGACGCCCAGGCGATTCCCGACGCGTCGATGCTGCGCTACCCCGACATCTCAGGCGACCGCATCGTCTTCGTCTACGCGAACGGCATCTGGAGTGTGCCGATCTCGGGCGGCATCGCGCAGCCCGTCGCCGACCCGCCGGGGTTCGAGAGCTTCCCGCGCTTCTCCCCCGACGGCGCATCGGTCGCGTTCTGCGGGAACTGGGACGGCAACCGCGACATCTGGACGGTGCCAGTGACCGGCGGCGAGCCCTCGCGCGTCACCGGCCATCCCGCGTCGGAGACGCTCAACGACTGGTCGCCGGACGGTCGCCTGCTCTTCACCGCGTCGGGCATGGGCCCCTACCCGCGCGCCACCATGGTGTACTCCGTGGCTCCCGCCGGCGGCTTGCCGGTCGAGCTGCCTGTGCCTTACGGCGCCAACGCCACCCTCAGCAGGGACGGCACGAAGCTCGCCTACACGCCGCACTCGACGGACACGCGCACCTGGAAGCGCTACCGCGGCGGCATGGCGACCGACGTGTGGGTGGTCGACATGGCCACTGGCGCGGCGACGCGCGTGACCGACTGGGAAGGCACCGACACGATCCCGATGTGGCATGGGGAGTGGCTCTACTACCTGAGCGATGCCGGTCCTGAGCATCGCCTCAACATCTGGCGCGTGAACCCGACGACGAAGGCGCGCGAGCAGGTCACCCGCTTCGCCGACTTCGATGTGCGCTGGCCGGCCATCGGCCCGGATGACGGATCGCCGGGGAGGATGGTCTTCCAGCACGGGCCCGAGCTGTGCGTGCTCGACCTCGGCACGGGCAAGGCGAGTCCGGTCGAGGTGCGCATACCCGGCGCACGCGCGAGGCTCCGCGACCTCAGCGAGGACGCGGCCGACTCGATCCAGTCATGGGACATCTCGCCCACCGGCAAGCGCGCCGTCGTGCAGGGCCGCGGCGACGTGTGGACGCTGCCGGCCGAGAACGGCGTGCCGGCCAACCTCACGCGCACCACAGCCATCGCCGAGCGGGAGCCCGCGTGGAGTCCCGATGGCCGCCTCATCGCGTGGTTCGACGACTCGTACGGGGGCGGATACGAGCTATTCGTTGCGTCGGCGGACGGTTCGGGCGAGAAGCGGCGGCTGACGTCGTCGGACGGCTGCTTCAAGGAGAGCATCACCTGGAGCCCGGACTCCACGATGATCGCCATGACGGACAAGACCGGCAGGCTATGGAAGGTCGATGTCGCCAGCGGCGCCGCCACGCTCGTCGACAAGGAGAGCTGGGGCGAGAGCATCGCTGCCCCCTCATGGAGCAGCGACTCGACATGGCTCGCCTACGTGCGCAGCGATGACGCCACCGCGCAGAGCCGGCTCTGGCTTCACGACCTGGAGGCGGGCGCGTCGGTGCCGCTCACGTCCACTGCGTTCGATGTCGGGAGCGCCACATTCGACCGTGCGGGCGACTTCATCTACCTGCACCGGGTCGGCAACTTCCGGGCCAGCTACAGCTCGCTCGACAGCACCTGGATCTACGACAACGCGAGCGTGATGCTCGCCGCGCCGCTGCGCGCCGACGTGAAGGCGCCATGGATCGAGGTGGAGATCGACGAGGAGAAGCCGGCCGCAAAGAAGGGCGATGGCACGCCGCAAGGCGAGAAGCCCAAGGACGACAATCCGGAGGCCGGGAAGAAGGAGAACGAGAAGGAGGGGGACGGCGAGGAGGAGGACAGCGAGGAGGAGGACGGCAAGGACGAGTACGAGAAGCCAGAGCCGGCACAGGATGTCGCCCGGGTGACAGGGGGCGCAGCTGCGGAGCCCACACAGGATGACGATGGCGCTGCCGCACCTGCCGTCCCCGCGCAGAAGTCCGCGCGCACCGTGAAGATCGATGTCGATGGGTTCGAGTCGCGCATGGTGCCCGTGCCGGGCATCGCGCCGGGCGAGTTCGGCGCCGTGGCGGTCAGCGACAAGGGCAGCCTTGTCTTCGCGCGGCGTGCAGCGCGTGGACGCGAGGAGCCCAATGCGGGCATCCGCATCGCCGACGTGAAGGAGAGGAAGCCCAGCGAGAAGTCGGTGACGGGAGGTGGAGGCTTCGCGATGAGCGCCGACGGCAAGAAGCTGCTTGTGGCCGAGGGGCGCGGCGCCAAGATCGGCGACGCGTCCGCAGGCGCGACGTTCAAGCCGGTCGTGGCATCGCCCACCAGCGTCATGGTGAGTCCGCGCGCCGAGTGGCGCCAGCTCGTGCGCGATGCCTGGCGCGTGCTCAAGGACTACTTCTACGACCCGACCATGCATGGGATCGACTGGGACGCGGTGAGGAACCGCTATGCCGCAATGGTGGACGACGCCAACAGCCGCGAGGATGTCGCCTGGATCATCTCCGAGATGATCTCGGAGCTGAACGTGGGCCACGCCTACTACCAGGGTGGCCCGAGCGAGTCAGCGCCGAGCGTGGGCACCGGGATGCTCGGCGTCGTGTGGGCACAGGGCGAGGCGCCAGGGCCCGACGGAACAGCCGTGAAGGGGTGGCGCATCGAGCGCATCCTCGAGGGCGGTCCTTGGGACACGGACGCGCGGAATCCGCTGCGCGCTCCGGGCGTCGACGTCCGCGAGGGCATGTACGTGATCGCGGTCAACGGCCAGCCGATCGGCTCATCGCCCGACCCATGGTCACCGTTCCGCGGCCTCGCCGACAAGGCAGTGCAGCTCACGGTCGGCAACTCTCCTCTCCGCGACGACAGCACGCGCACCGTCAACGTCCGCACCCTCGCCTCCGAGGACGACCTTCGGTACCGCGCGTGGGTCGAGGCCAACCGCGCCTACGTCGCCAAGGCCTCGGACGGAAAGGTCGGTTACGTGTACGTGCCGAACACCGGCGTCGACGGCCAGAGCGAGCTGGTGCGCCAGTTCCACGGGCAGCGCGGGATGAAGGCCCTGCTCATCGACGAGAGGTGGAATGGCGGAGGCCAGATCCCGAGCCGATTCATCGAGATGCTGAACAGGCCGACCACCAACTGGTGGGCGCGCCGCGACTCGAATCCGGTGCCTTCCCCGCAGGACAGCCACCGCGGACCCAAGGCGATGCTGATCAACGGACTTGCGGGCTCGGGCGGCGACATGTTCCCGTGGCTCTTCCGCGAGACGAAGCTTGGGCCGCTCTTCGGCACCCGCACCTGGGGCGGACTCGTCGGCATCTCGGGGAATCCGAGCCTGATCGACGGCACCCGAATCACCGCGCCGATGTTCGCGTTCTACGAGAACGACGGCACGTGGGGCGTCGAGGGGCACGGTGTCGATCCTGACATCGAGGTGATCGACGACCCTGCGCTCATGAGGGGCGGTCCCGTGCGCGGCGGCACCGACCCGCAGATCGACGCCGCCGTGAAGCACCTGCTTGCGGAGCTCGAGCGCAATCCTGTGCGCGACGTTCCTGTGCCCCCCTACCCTCAACGCGACGGAATGGGCATCCCAAAGTCCGACTGGTGAGATCACCCATGGCATCCACACGCGCACTCGCCGCACGCATGACAGCCGCTCTCGCACTGGCATTCGCGTGCGCCACGCTCGCCCCCGCAGGCGACCTGGCCTCGGCCGCGCAGGGCGCCGCCCCTGCTCCGCAGGCCGCGCCCGCACCCGCGGGGCAGACAGCCTCTCCGCTGCAGTCCGCCCCGCCGCCTCAGGCGACCTCCTCAGGACAGGCGCCGCACGGCGAACATGCGCTCGGCGGCTCGATGTCGGTGACGCTCGCCGACCTCGCTGCGCAGATGACCGACGACTCGCTGCGCGGTCGCTACATCGTGATCCCGCTCAAGGGCGCGATCGGCACCGACGTGCCCGTCGAGGCGCTCGAGACTGTGGTCAAGCGCGCCGGCGGCCTGAAGCCGCTGACGTGCATCGTGCTCGATATCGACTGCGAGGGCGGATCGGACGAGGAGGCCTACCGGATGGCCGACCTCCTCGGGAGCGCCGTCAAGCAGGTTCCCGTGGTCGCGTACGTGCGCAAGTGCATCGGGCCCGCGACCATGCTGCTGTTCCCGGTGCGCGAGGTGTTCGTGCCGGCCAAGGCGGGTGCAGGCACCGTCATCCAGTTCGATGCGGCCATGGATGTGCCTGCAGGCGACGGCAGCGCGGCCGCGCCCGCTCCGGCGCAGAGCGGCCTGTCGCGCACGCTTGAGATGTACGACAAGCTGAGCGTGTACGACCCCGACATGCGCGCGCTCGTGAAGGCGCTGACGGACCCGCAGACGCACCTCTACTCGTGGCGCGGCGAGGGCGACAGCATCGAGTGGAGCAACTCGGAGCCCGACCCTGCCCCTGAAGGCATGCGGACATTCGGCCCGGGAGAGCTCGCCGATGGCATCACCGAGGCGGAAGCCGTCGCATGCGGACTCGCGCGCCAGGTCGAGGGCGGCATCGAGTCGATCGGGAAGGCGATCGGCATCGCGGACTGGCGGCCTGCAGGCCACATGGGCGAGCAGATCATGCGTGCCGCGACACGGAAGGCGGCAGACCAGCGCCAGTCGGCGCTCTCGCTCGTCGACGCGACGTGGAAGGCTCTCGAGCAGTGCCATCAGGTCGCCGGGCAGATTCCCCGCGCCGAGTCGCAGGCGAAGGTCAGCGAGCCCAATGTGCAGCTCTACGTGAATCCCGTGCGCGCAGGATGGCTTGCGAACCGCTGGGGACCCATGAGCTACACCACGGTGCTCTGGCAGCAGAACTGCGATGCGGCGCTCACCGCGTGGCGCAATGTCGCGGCGCTGTACGGCCAGCTTGACGCGCAGATGCGCACCGCGCGCGCCAACATCGCGCGCATCCGCGCTGCGCCAGTGCCTTCGGCGCATGCCGCCGAGCATGCGATCACGGTCGACGCCCTCAGCCAGCAGCTGGTGGCCCTCGACGCGCGCGCCACCGACTTCGCGGCAGGCCAGCGCAACGCGGAGTCCCGCATCGGCTGG
>VERO01000176.1 GCA_018882625.1 Phycisphaerales bacterium
GTCGTACACCGACCGGAAATCCTCAATGGAGTCCGATGGCGTCTTGGCCATGATCCCCACCTCGATCATCGCGAAGACCATCCGCCCGAAGTCGTCCGTGCGGTGGATCCGCCAGCGCTCGAGTACGGCCGGAGCGAGCATCCCGTACCTGGTTATGGCGAAGTCGAGAAGCCCCATGCAGAGCTGCTGGCCAGTGACATGGTTGCCGTCAGTCGCGCCGGTGCCCCCTGCATCCCGGATCCCCGCCTGCACCCGACCCACCGAGTACTCGAGACCCTCCCTGATGAACTGGTAGGCCTCTATGGGGTACGGGCCGCGGGAGGTCAGGGCCTTCGCGATCGCGTCATCTCCCATGGACTCGGGGCTCGGCATCGCACGCATCCTAGGCATGCCTGCCGCCCAAGGACGCGCGTGCGCATGGCGCATGTGCCGGCACACGTTGAGCCTGGCGCGTTATACTTCTGCCACGCATCGGCGAGCAGATCGCCTTGGCCAAGGAGAGGCCGACCCCATGACGACACGTCCACAACTCGCGTTCACCCTTCCCGGTTCCGTGCGCATCGGAGCGCTCTCGTGCGCACTGATGGCTCTTTCGGCCTGCGTCCCGCAGGAAAAGTACAACGACCTCGAGCTGGCCTACCGATCGGAGCAGCAGCAGCTGATCCGCACGCAGGGCGAGCTCGAGACTGCGCGCGCAAACGAGGCGCGGCTGAGGTCGCAGCTTGCGCAGGCAGCCTCGGACCTCGAGAGCCTCGAGGCGCTCCGCAAGGGACAGAATGTCGACGTCGACAAGCTGCTTGCCGACTACGAGGCGCTGCTCTCGCAGATCGGCAAGCTCGATGTCGGCGGTCCGCTTCCCAACGATGTCAACAAGGCGCTGGCCGACCTTGCGGCGATGTACCCAGATGTGCTCCAGTTCGATCCGCGCCGCGGCATGATCCGCTTCATGTCGGACTTCACCTTCGACCCCGGCTCAGTGCAGCTCAAGTCGGGTGCACTCGCAGCGCTCAAGACGCTCGCGCCGATCCTCACGGGTTCGCAGGCGGCCGGCTTCGAGGTGGTCGTCGTTGGTCACACCGACAACACGCCCATCCGCCGATCGGCCGCTCAGCACCCGACCAACATGCACCTGTCCGCGCACCGGGCGATCAGCGTGCGTGACCAGCTCGTGAAGGACGGAGTGCCTGCGACACGGTTCCTGGTCGCGGGATACGGCGAGTTCAGGCCGGTGGTGGCCAACGGATCCAACGGCGCCGCGCAGAACCGCCGTGTGGAGATCTACCTCATGCCATTCCTCGTGGCGTCTGGTTCGGCTGGCGTGACGGCGACCGCCGCTCCCGCAGCGCCTGCGCCGGCACCCGCTCCCGCGGGCGGCTTCGAGGAACCCACGAAGTGACCGCATGCATCGTGGCGGTCCGCTGACCGTACCTCGGTCCAGTCGACATCATCCCTCAAGCCCCTTGACGCCCTCGCCACCGCGAGGGCGTTTTCTTTGCGAAGATTCGGCATGTGCGAGCATTTTCGGACCATGATCATTTGGAGCTGACGCGCTTCGGCAGTACTGTGCAGGCGTGGTTCCCGCCACCCGCAGCCCCTGCCGGGCTCGGCAATCAGTCCCCTGCCTGGAGAAACGATGACGCCCCGACCGCTCTTCGCTGCGATCGCCTCGCTCGCCCTTCCCGCCGTCGCCTCTGCACAGGTGCAGCTCAGCGAGATTCGCGTCGGCCAGCCGGGCCTGGACACCCAGGAGTATGTGGAGCTTCGCGCGCAGCCGGGAACGTCACTCGCCGGCCTGACACTTGTGGTGATCGGTGACGGCGAGGGACAGTCGGCCCCGGCGCAGAACGGGTTCATCGAGGAGGCCGTGGCGCTCTCGGGTTCCGTTGGGTCGAGCAGGCACTTTGTGCTGGCGGAGGCGACGTTCACGCTCACGCTCGTGGATCTCGTGCGGCCGCTCAACTTCGAGGATCCCGACAACGTGACCTTCCTGCTCGTGAGCGGTTTCTCGGGAAGCGTCGGGCAGTCGCTCGACACTAACTTTGACGGCACACTTGACGTGACCCCCTGGGCGTCCGTGATCGACTCGGTTGCGATCGTCTCGACGCAGTCGCCCAACGGCACCACCAGCGACTTCGTGTACTCGGGCACGCGCGTGGGACCGGACGGGGCCACCTCGCCCTCCTACGTGTGGCGCTGCTCCAACACCGGAGCCTGGACCGTGGGCGCACCGGACCTCAGCGTGGCTGGCGACACGCCGGGAGCCGAGAACCCGACATGCAGCGCGAGCGGTCCGGTGGTGCGCATCAGCGAGATCCGCACCGACATGCCCGGCGGCACCGACCCGAACGAGTACTTCGAGCTGCAGGGTCCGCCCGGAACCGTGCTGAATGGCTACACCTACATCGTGCTCGGCGATGCCGAGCCGACCAATGACGGCTACGTGGAGACGGTCGTCTCGCTCGATGGCGTCGTGATCCCGCCGAGCGGATACCTGCTCGTGGCCGAGCCGACGTTCAACCTCGGTGTCACCCCCGACTTCGTGACTGCCGCGGGCCAGCTCAACTTCGAGAACAGCGACAACGTGACCCACATGCTCGTGCGCGGATTCACGGGCGCGCTCGACAACGACCTGCACACCGGCACGTCCTGCGTGCTCGACTCCACGCCGTGGACGCAGGTGGTCGATGCCGTCGGCATCAAGTCGCCGGACACCACGTGCATCTTCGCGGACGAGTACGTGGGTCCCGACGGGACCTTCGCTCCGGGCCACATCTACCGGTGTTCGCCCGACGGCGAGTGGGAGCTTGGCGCGTTCACGACCGAGGCAGGCGGCGACACCCCAGGCGCCGAGAACCGCGCATGCTCGCTTGGACCGCCAGTGGAATGCGGTGATGCAGCCGCTGGCTCATGCAGCCAGCCGCGAACCACCCCCTACTGCAGCAACAGCACATGCTGCACGAGCGTGTGCACGGTCGATCCGACCTGCTGCCAGGTGGCATGGGACGCAGACTGCGTCGCGCAGGCGGCAATCAGCTGCGCCACGGGCGGGACTGGCTGCGAGCGTGGTCCCGTGAACATCAGCGAGGTCCGGCTCGACATGCCTTCGACGGATACGCACGAGTTTGTCGAGGTGACCGGTCCTGCGGGGCAGGCGCTTGATGTCACCATCGTCATCATCGGGGATGGCACAGTCGGCAGCGGTGTGGTGGAGCGGGCGAGGAGCCTCGTGGGGATCACGATGCCTTCGGACGGCACCCTGCTTGTGGGCAATCCCGCGGTCACCCCAGATGTCGGGAACGGCGGCGGGACTGGCGGTGCAGACCTCACGACCGACTGGATCGAGAACAACGACAACATCACGATCCTCCTCGTGCGCGGCTGGACGGGTTCGGTGAACGCAGACCTCGATACCAACGACGACGGCACATTCGATGTGACCCCGTGGACGGAGATCGTGGACAGCATCGCGGTCCTGCTGTCGGCGACCACGCCTCCGGTGGGCACGGAGTACGCCTACGGAACGAACCGCATCGGCCCTGATGGCAATGTTGCGCCCCGCCACGTCTGGCGCTGCACCGACACCGGATGCTGGAACATCGGCCTCTTCGACCGGATCCTTAACGCTGCTGCCGGCAACGAGACTCCAGGCACCACCAACGCAGGCTGTGGAGGCGGCGGCAACCCGTGCCCGGCCGACATCAATGGCGACGGTTCGGTGGGTGGGCTTGACCTCACCGCGCTGCTGGCAGGTTGGGGCGGCAGCGACGCCGAAGCCGACATCGACGGCGACGGAACGGTGGGCGGCCTTGACCTGACCGCGCTGCTGGCGGCATGGGGCAACTGCCCCTGAACGCAGGCGAGCACCGTACGGGCGCGTGAGCTGATGTTCCACGCGCGACACCGGTGCCGCGCGTCGCGCTCCGCGCCCGTGACGCGTGCTGCGCCCGTAACGCGTGCTGCGCCCGTGACGGGTGCTGGTGCGGCTATCGTGCAGGCATGACTGCGCTGAATGCATCCATCTCCCGCTTCGGGTGGCTGGTGTGGGATGCCGTCGCGGGCTTCGGGCGATTCATCGAGTTCGTGTCCGCCGTCATCGCCCAGCTGACGGCGCACCCTGCCAAGTGCCTGCGCCCATCGCTCCTGGTTGCGCAGTGCTACGCCGTTGGCGTGGCAAGCATCCCCGTTGTGGCGATCACCGGGGCGTTCATCGGGATGATCCTGGCGCTTGAGGGCTACGCGCAGTTTGCGGCCATCGGCCAGGAGCAGCGGATGGGCGGCATCATCAACGTGTCCGTCACGAAGCAGATCGGGCCCGTCCTCGCGGCCGTGATGGTGGCAGGCCGGGTGGGCGGTGCGCTCGCGGCGGAGCTCGGGTCGATGGCCGTCACCGAGCAGCTGGACGCCATGCGTGCCATGGATGCCGACCCGATACGGATCCTCGTCGTGCCGCGTGTGGTGGCGTGCCTGGTCATGACGCCGATGCTCACGATCTACTCGGACATGCTTGGAGCGTGGGGCGCCTGGCTCGTGACGTGCGGGATCTACGGCGTGTCGGATGCCGACTACTGGTACTTCACCGGGCTCTTCGTGCACTGGTGGGATCCGGTATCGGGACTGATGAAGTCGGCGGCGTTCGGGCTCGCGATCGGCCTCGTCGCGTGCTTCAAGGGATTCCACTCGCGCGCGGGCGCCGCAGGCGTGGGGCGCGCCGCGACAAGCGCATTTGTCGCGGCGTTCATGGCGATCATCATCCTCAACCTGGTGCTTGCGCAGTTCTTCAACACCATATTCAGGCTCTTCATCGCGCATCCCGGGAGCTACCTCGGTGGCTGAATCGCGCGGCCGTGCGCCCGTGCGCGCGGCGATGCGCTGCCTGGCGGCATGCGTCGCGCTGTCTCCGGAGCCTCCATCGGAACTGGTGCCTCCCGGTGGAGTCGCCGCAGCCCCCGCGGTCTTGGCCACGGGACGGCCGCCCCGAGCCCCTCTGGTGCGCAGCGATCCGCAGCTCTGGCGCATCAGTGTGAAGCTCGCCATCAATCCGCCCGATGGACTGGGCGCGCTGACCCAGGCGTTCACGCGCAACGCCAATGCGCTGCTGCTGCCGATCGTCACCACGGACACCTGGTTCCGGGCCGATCCGTCAACCCTATCCGCGCGGGTGCTCATCGACGGCGCTCCCGTGCCGGCTGGAGAGCTGCAGCCGACGGTGCGGCTTGGCCGATCGGGCGACGGGCGCATCGAGGTCCCCCTGACCAGGCCCATCACGCAGACCTTCCAGG
>VERO01000177.1 GCA_018882625.1 Phycisphaerales bacterium
CATGGAGCGCGTACTGTAACACTAACAGTAATCAATGTCAATTAGTTTGCGAAGGAGCCCGCGGGGGCACGTGCCGACGCGCGAGGCCGCAGGCATTTGGCTACCGCCGAGCCCGCACGCTCACGGCAAACAGCAGCACGCGGCTCACGCCGTTCTTGCCGCGGTCGACGAGGGTGATCGACTTGAGGCCATCCGACGCAAACGGGGGGTCTAGCGGGATCGTCACCGCATCAAGCTCGTGCTCTGGCCCGAACCTGACGACCGGCGTGGCGCGTCCCTCCTCGACAAGTCGGCCCCGCAGGTAGTCGCGGACGTCACGTCCGTTCCTGAGCGTCACCCGCTGCACGTGGTCACCGGATTCAAACTCGACGTCGATCAGCTCCTGCCCCGGCGAGCCCCAGAGCGTGTTGAGCACGAGCACGCACTCAGTCGCGCTGCCCACATCGACCGGGATACGGTATCTCCGCTCGTCGCCCTGCACCGAACCGCCAATGGCGCCGCTGATGGCGCAGAGCCGGGAGCCTGCGCGGCTCGAGTCGGGTTCGGCGAACAGCAGAGGCACGCCGCCGAGCGTCACGAGCCCGGACGGCAGGTTGTGCCCCTCGCGCAGCTGCGACGCAGATGCGTTGTAGTGGGGCGACAGGTCGATGCAGCGGAACTCTCCGATCGTGCGCGAGCCTTGCGCCGCCGGCTGGGTGCCGCCACGCACGAGCACCAGCCCAAGTCCCGCTACCGCGATCGACGCCATGGTGATGCCCATGACACGCAGGCGCGAACGGACCGCGGGCACGCGCAGTGCGCGGATGCCCTGCGCAACCTGCTCGGCTGACTGGGGACGTGCCGATGGATCGTCGGCGCAGCAGGAGTCCGCGAGTCGCCGTAGGCCACCCGCATGCCGCGATTGGCTCAGCGCCGGGCACGCGTCAAGCACCGCATGGATGATGCGCCCGAGCGAAAAGATGTCGCTGAGGGGGCTCGCGGCCGCACCCGACACGAGCTCCGGCGCCGCGTATCCCGGCGTCCCCGAGGCAGGCATCCGCGACCCCGCATCCCTCGCGAGGCCGAAGTCGATGATCCGCGGCTCGCACGCCATGTCCGGCCATGCCGACACAAGGATGTTGCCGGGCTTCAGGTCCAGATGAACAATGCCCATGCGGTGCGCCACTGCGAGTGCACGCGCGATCTGCTCCAGCAGTGACAGCATGAGCTCCGGCGATGCCTCCGGCGAGGACGCAGCTGCGAGGAGATTCGGCCCGCCGACGTACTCGAGGACGAGGTACGGCCTCCCGTCGGGTGACACGCCTGCCTCGTAGATAGGGCAGAACCCAGACGAGGGAAGCCGGGAGAGCGCCTCGCGCTCGGCCTGGAACCTCCTGACCACATCATCTGCCGCATCGCGCGCGCCGAAGATCTTGATCGCCACGCGACGGTTCAGCGGCTTGCGCTGGTGCGCGAGCCAGACATCCGCCTGCCCGCCCCGGCCCAGCCGCCGCAGCATCTCGAAGCCGGGGAGCTGCGGAGGATCATCCGATTGCGGCCGTGATGGCACCCCGAAGAGCGACTGAGAGGCCGGCTCTGGATCCCCCGTGTCCTGCATCAGCAGTCCGTCGAGATGGCCAGCGCGAAGAAGTCACGAGCGGGCAGAGGAGCAACTGCAGACGCAGCGCCAAGCAAGCCATGGATCGCATCGATCGACTCGGCGCTTCCTGTGGTGCGGTGATGCACGATGGCGCATGCCACGCACCACGCATAGGCAAAGAGCGCCTCGCACCGGGCAGCTGTCGAGTCAGCCCGCTCGTACCTGCGCTTGGCGCCTGCCCTCGCCGCCGCAAGCCCAACGGGACTTGGCGCGGAGCCGATCCAGTCTTGCGGGGAAGGCTCGTCCGGCCCCGCGTCCATGGCAAGCGATCCGATTGCGGTGTCGATCCATGTGTCTGTGCGCTGGGAGAGCGCGTGCTCGATAAGCAGGTCAGCTGGCCTGACCGCCGGCATCATCGCGATCCGGACCAGCCGGCAGAGCGCATCGGCACCGGGTTGTTCGGGTGCAGGGTGGCTCATCACCGGTGCTCCTCCAGCGCTTCCAGCATCCGGTACAGCTCACCCTCGACATCCTCCGGCGCGACACCCTCCCGCACCAGCAGCAGCCGAACTGCCTCGCGAAGCAGGCACGAGACGCGCCTCGAGGACTCCGCCATCGCCGCGGCATTCATGTCGAACTCACTGGCGAGCTCTCGGTACGAGCGGCCGTCGATGAAGTGGCGCCGGAAGATCTCCCACGCCGTGTCGTGGCCTGATCGGCGCAGCTCGGACTCCACGTGATCGCATGCATTCATCAGCAGCGCGCGCGACCACGCAGCCTCTGCCTCAGGAACCCGCTGGCTGTGCACGTCATACGCCGCATCAAGCTGCGCATGCCGCTGGTCCGCGCGGCGCGTCTCCTTCGCGTAGAGGTGCAGCCCGTTGATCAGCCACCTGCGCAGCGCCATTCCGGAGTCCAGCCATTTGCGGAGGTAGTCGTCGCGAAGGAGCCGGTCCGTGAGGAACCCCTGGACGAGCTCGATCGGATCGGCGACCGTGCGCAGCGAGGATCCACGTGCGTACACCGCAAGCGGATCGGCGTATCTGCCAAGAAGCAGTCGCACGGCAGCAAGCCGCTGCTCTGGCGCCCCGGCCAGCATGGCCGCAAGGTCGGTCCGGTCGGTGGAAGGGAAGACGTTGGTGTCGCTCATCAGTGACCTGCGCCCGGCCTGTGCAGAGATAGGCATGACTCCCTGCCATATGGGAACGCGCATCTGAATGGCCCTGCCCTAGCCAGTACGGTGATGCCCGCCGTGTGCCTCTGCGTCATGTGCCCGCCCGATGCCGGGATGCTACGCGTGGCGCGCCGGAACGTTGACACTACCGCTTGCGCACGCTCCGAAGCGCAAGGGCGAGGTCATGAACATCGACCTGCCCGTCGCGGTTGAGGTCACCTCGGAGCAGGTCTCGGTCTGCCCACGCGATGAGGAACGTGCCCATGTCCCGGTCATCCACGCGCCCATCCAGATTCACGTCGCCCGCAGCCATGCGGCAGGCCGCCGGGACGTCGCCCGAGAGCAGCATGTCGCAGGTCGGCTGGGCATGCGAGTCCGGCGCCATCCCGCGGACCCGAGCGACGATCTCGTCACAGGTTGGAGGCACGGGTTGCGAGCCGACCGCGGGTTCCCCGCAATCCAGTTCGGATGCAGGCGTGTCGCACTCGGCATCACGGGTGCCCGCCCCATCGGCAGGGGTTGCGGGCGAACCGAGCGGTGTCTGGCCATGCCCATCGCGAATCTGCTCGGAGGTGCTGGATTGGCTTCCGGAACGATCTTGCGCGGCGGTCATTCCGCTCCCGCCGGGCCTTCGGTGCGTGGTCGCGCCGCCGCGGTCGTGATCAGCCGAATCGCCAATGCCTCCACCCGTACCGCTGGAGTCGTCCGCTCCGTCACTGCTGGTGCCGCCGTCAGCGGGTCTGAATCCAGTGTCGGACGTCCCCGCAGGGGAGTCGCCGCGCGCGGTGATGCATCGCACCACGTATCGGCCAACGATGCCTGGCGCGATCGTCTTGTCATTGAGCGACGAGGCAGGTGCCGGAACCGCGTCCAGCTGGGTGAGCTGGCCACCAGGCAGCTGGCGCAGCACACGGTATCCCGTGACGGCGGGGGAGCTCGATGCTGTCCAAGTCACCCGCACGAACTCCCGTTCCGTGCCGTCCGTGGCGCTGACTGATGCCGGCGGCGCGACGCTGCGCCAGCCGCGATCCGTGTTGCTCGGCGCAGACTCCCCAGGTCCGGCCTGAGCGCGCACCACATAGGAGTAGATGGACATTGGATCCGCTGTGGTGTCGCGGAAGCGCATCGATCGCGATGTGCCGATGAGGGCCGGCGCGCCAGCGCCCGCCGAACGGTAGATGTTGAATCCGTCGCCCGAGGCCGCACTCGACCAAGAGAGCTCCACACCATCGGCGCTCGAGCCATCGGTCGCCACAAGGTCGCGTGGCGCCATCACGTTGCGCCAACCGCGGTCCGCACCGCTCGACGCCGAGTCGCCGGCAGCCGTACGCGCGCGGATGGTGTAGCTGTAGGCGATGCCCGGAATCGCGCGCGTGTCGGCGAACGTGGTTCCGCCAGGTGTGCCCACCTCCGAAGGTTGGGCGCCGGCGGCCGCGCGGAAGACGCGGTATCCGGTCGCGCCTGTGACTGCAGTCCACGAGACGTTGATGGCGGTGGTCGAGGCGCCGTCGCTCGCGGTCACGCCAGTAGGCGCAGCAACGTTGCGCCATCCGGTGTCTGGCGCGCTTGCCGCGGAATCGCCTGCGGCCGTGCGCGCACGCACCGTGTAGGTGTAGGAGAGGCCTGCGGTCGCGGTGGTGTCGGCAAACGGCGAAGCGGTGGGGGTGCCGACCTCGGTGGCGGCCGCAGTGCCGAGCGCGCGCAACACGCGGTATCCGGTTGCGCCCGTGACGGGGCCCCACGAGACGTCGACGGCCGCGGTGGAGGTGCCGTCGCTCGCGGCGACTGCAGTGGGCGTGGCGACATTGCGCCATCCGGTGTCGGGTGCGCTCGCGGCGGAGTCGCCTGCGGCTGTGCGCGCGCGCACCGTGTAGGTGTAGGAGAGGCCTGCGGTCGCGGTGGTGTCGGCAAACGGCGAAGCGGTGGGGGTGCCGACCTCGGTGGCGGCCGCAGTGCCGAGCGCGCGCAACACGCGGTATCCGGTCGCGCCCGTGACGGCGCTCCACGAGACGTCGACGGCCGCGGTGGAGGTGCCGTCGCTCGCGGCGACTGCAGTGGGCGTGGCGACGTTGCGCCATCCGGTGTCGGGTGCGCTCGCCGCTGAGTCGCCTGCGGCTGTGCGCGCGCGCACCGTGTAGGTGTAGGAGAGGCCTGCGGTCGCGGTGGTGTCGGCAAACGGCGAAGCGGTGGGGGTGCCGACCTCGGTGGCGGCTGCAGTGCCAAGCGCGCGGAAGACGCGGTAGCCGGTTGCGCCCGTGACGGGGCTCCACGAGACGTCGACGGCCGAGGTGGACGTCCCGTCACTCGCGGCGACGGCCGTGGGCGCGGCGACGTTGCGCCAGCCTGTGTCGGGTGCGCTCGCGGCGGAGTCGCCTGCAGCTGTGCGCGCGCGCACCGTGTAGGTGTAGACCGTGCCTGCAGCGGCGTAGGTGTCGTCAAATGACTGTATTGCGGCCGCTGTCGTGCCAATCTCCGAGGTGGTGCCGCTG
>VERO01000007.1 GCA_018882625.1 Phycisphaerales bacterium
ACGCAGAGGACCGTGCTTTCGACGAGCGGACCCACCTGTATGGCGAGGAGTTCCTCTTCGCGGTGCGGAACCTCCTTCGGGGTCACCTGTCGATCTACTGCTCATCGCTAGCGATCCATCATGACGAGGGCGTCACGACCAGCGCCATGCAGGTGGACCGCAAGATGCGGCTGGGATACGTCAATGCCGGTACTGCGGCGAAGCTGGCGAGAGCCGACCTGGACAATGCGCTTGCGGCGGCTGGAGGGGTTCCCGTCAGCGCGAGCGATCCTGCCCTGTTTGGGATGCTCGATCCATCGCGCACAGAGGTGCTGGTGGACCTCCTGTTCTGCCAGCCCGGCTATCACGGCGGCGGCGAGTACGGCAAGGCCGTCTTCCGTGGCCTTGTGCGTGCGGCAGCCGCACGCGCGGATGTGCGGATCTGGGCGGCGCTAGACCCTGGGCAGTTCATGGAGCCCTGGGTGCTGGAGGAGTGCCGCCGTGCAGGTGTCCGAGTGATCGAGGTCAAGTCGTTTGGCGACATCGTGCGTCTGGTCAATGCCGACCGATTTGACTCGTTCTTCTGCCCTGCGATTGTCGCCTACACGGGCTACGAGTACATGAGGAGAGCGGGAACGAAACTGCCATTCACGTGCACCCGCACCCGAGTGACCGGAACCCTCCTGGACATCAGGGATCTGCAGCTCGCCGAGGAGCGACAGCAGATCCTTTGCCACATCGGGCAGATTGGCGCGGATTCGGGGCATCTCGCGAAGGCGGCCGGTTCGTTCCTGTCGGGTCTGGCGCCGCAGGCGGAGGAGCTCACCTCGATGTATGCGAGCATGTGCGCCGACCCGCACGTATCTGCGCTGATCACGATCTCGGAGTTCTGCAGTGCGTCGATCGCGCAGCGCTTTCGGGTCGCGTCAGGGAGGCTGCATGTGCTGTTTCCCTCCGAGCGGCCGGAGATCAGGCCAAGAGCGATCTCCATCCCTGATTTAGGGGTTCCGCCCGCCCCCTATGGAGTGATGGTGAGTGCTGGCCGCGCAGAGAAGAATGCCGTGTCAGCGATTGTCGCGTTCCAGCGACTCCTGGCTTCGGCCGCCGCATCATCGCTCCCGCCGAATCTGAAGCTGGTGCTCGTGGGCGTGGGCTCCATTCGTGACTGTGGCGCACCGGCAAGCTGGCCCTCAAGTGGGGTGGTGTGCCTTCCGCACCTGCCTGTGGAGGGGCTTGAGGCCCTGATTGCGGGCGCACGGTTCCTGCTTTACCCCTCCTTCAACGAGGGATTCGGATATCCGCCACTTGAGGCGATGAGGCACGGCGTGCCAAGTGTGGTATCGCGGTCAACTTCGATTCCCGAGGTCTGCGGCGATGCAGCCGTGTACTGCGATCCGATGGATGTCGAATCGATCGCGATGGGCATCAGGAGAGTGCTGCTCGATCCTCCCTCTCCGCAGGCGCTTCGGTCCCAGTACCTGAGTGTCAGCGGACGGCAGCAGCGCGACCTCGCGACCCTCGTCGACCTCATCGTCGGATGAGGCCATCGGGATCCCCCGAGGGCGTCAGTCCATCTTCCTCCTGGCGTTAACCATCATGCGCACGACGTCGGGCATGCGATACACGGCATTCCATCCGATCACGGCGGCGGCGCGGGAAGGATCGGCCCTCCCGCACGAGATCTCCGATGGCCTGACCAGGCTCGGGTCATGCGTGACGTGCTTGCGCCAGTCGAGGCCGAGGCACTGGAAGGTCTCGCTGACGAACTCCTGAAGCGAGTGTGTCTCTCCAGTGGCGATCACCAGATCCTCTGGCTGCTCCATCTGGAGCATCTTGTGCATGGCGGTGACGTACTCGGGCGCCCAGCCCCAGTCTCGCTGTACCGACAGATCCCCGAGTGTCAGGGTGTGCTGCTGCCCGCGCGCGATCCGGCACGCGGCGGCCACGATCTTCTGGGTGACGAACCGATCAGGCCTCAGGGGACTTTCGTGGTTGAAGAGGATCCCGGTGCAGGCGTGAAGGCCATAGGCCTCGCGGTACTGGGCAACCTGCCAGAAGCTTGTGGCCTTCGCGATGCCATAGGGGCTCCGGGGCCGGAAGACCGTGGCCTCGTTCGCCCTTGACTCTCCGGTGTTGCCGAAGACCTCAGAGCTTCCGGCGTTGTAGAGGCGGATTGGCGCCTTGAGGATCCGCATGGCCTCAAGCAGGTTGAGCACGCCCACCACGATGCTCTCGAATGTCTCGACCGGCTGGTCGAACGACATCCGCACAGACGTCTGTCCGGCCAAGTTGTAGATCTCGTCGGGGCAGACGCGCGCCACAACATGCATCGTCGAGCGGAAGTCCACCGGGGACATCGAGTGCAACTCGACACGGTCGCGAAGCCCGAGGGCATGCAATCCCTCGAAGCGACTTGCATCCGCATCGCGGCTGGTGCCCGCGACACGGTAGCCCGATGAAATCAGGTGTGCAGCAAGGTACGCGCCATCCTGGCCGCCGATTCCAGTGATGAGGGCCGTCTTCACGGGTACGAAGTTAGTGGGAGACCGCGAGGTGCAGGGGGAAACTCCTCACGCCGTCGCCTGAGCGTGAGGCGCTGTCAGGGTTCGGCGCAGACGGGGCTGGCGCACGGCTGGCCTAGCTGGCATGTCTCAAGGTGCCTTGGGCAGCGGTCCATCAGCCTGCCCATCTGGTGCGTAGTCCGGATGGAGGAATCCCGCACGCCGCATGCCATCGAGTCGACGCAGGATCTCGTCAGGGCCATAGTGACGTGAGATCGAACGCAGTGCATCAATTCGGCCTGGATCACGCGCTTCGCGGTAGATCAGCTGATGCCCCTCGAGGGCGGTTCGCATGTTGGTTCCGTGGATCCTGAAGAGGGGCAGCGCACTAACCGTGACCGCGATGAATACCGCGGAAATGGCCATGAGCAGGACTCGCCACGCGTGACTGCGCCGGTTCGAGGCCAGCCAGGCGTAGCAGAGAAGGACCCCCACATGCCAGGCGATCGCTAGGGTCTGGTAGCGGCTCTGGATCGGATCCGACGAGAGCAGCTGCGTCCTTCCCATCACTACGGCGCCAACACTCCCGACGCCGAAGATCATCAGCGCGTAGGCGACTCCAAGCAGGGACGTTCGATCCCGTGGCAAACCCCGCCAGCTTGCAATCGCCGCAACGGAGCCTGCGGCAAGCGAGAGGGCGCCTGCGATGGCGGCGAGCATGGACTTTCCGTGGAAGGAACCGGCTGGATCAAGCGGTGCGCCGAGCACGGTGATCAGCAGTCGCAGCGCGTCCATGGAGTTGTCGAGCCAGCCAGCGGAGACGTCCGCTCGCGCTCCAGCCAAACCGGATCCGGCCAGCAGGGTCCATGCGGTTGTCGCAGTGGCGCAGAAGGCGCCAGCTGCAAGCGCAGGCCATGCGCGTGTCGCGGGCTCGTGCCGAACTCGCAGGGCGAGGGCCGGCAAGAGTGCCCAGCCGACGAAGATGCCATTGACCATGATCATGGGCGCCAATATCGCCGCAGCTGCCATGATCGCAGCGGCGGTCCAGGCGCTCCGTGACCAAGCGACGGCGGCCGCGGCGGCAACCACGAGAAGCGGTAGCAAGAACCAAGGCGTCTGAAATGCCCACAGCCAGTTCTGCCACTGGCACCAGCTCGTGAACAGCACCGATACTGCGATGCTGGCGGCTGCGAGCTCCCATCGACTGAGCGGAAGCCGCGCAATGGCCTTGAGAATGATCGCCAGCGACACCAGTGCGATGCCCGCGTTCAGGAGCAGGATGGCTCGGTAGTCACCTGCACTCAGGACAAGCGTGGCGTGTGTGACAAGCCTCGGTACCGCGAGGCGGTGCTCGTTGTGGAGCGCAAGGAGGGAGACGGCCGTAATGCCATTGTCGTTCCAGTCGATGCTCGTCTTGATGTGATCCCAGTCATCGGCGATAGGTACGTTCACGCCGAAGCTGCCGACGTAGTAGACCAGTAGCGCGGCGCCCAGGAGCCATGCTGCTGCAGCCACAGTCCAGTGGAGCCGAGGGGCTTCGCTGTTGCATTCAGCGTGCTGCATGGTGGCGAGGCTTGTGTGTCACCGCTACCTCAATCAGCTCCGCACGGATGCCCCGGCTGAGGTCGTCAATCACGATGATGTGAGTGAAGAGTCCGCATGCATCGTGGATGTGCCTTGTGATGTCGAACCCCCAGTCGTTGGTCACGAGTGAGCCTTGGGGGTCGACCGGATTGCCGTGGTACTGGGGCGGCAGGACGTGTTGGATCTCGCCGCGCTCGCCCGGAACCGCTCGGGGAACGCTGGGCTCGTGGCGGCGTACGAGGGGTACCGTGAAGATGTGCGCTCCGCCGGGCCGGAGGGTCCTCTCGATTTCCCTGAACACATCCGCCGGCCGCAGCACATGCTCAAGCACGTCTTGGGTGATGTGCAGGTCGACCGAGTCGTCGGCGAAGGTGAGCCGGCCCAGGTCTTCGCACCTGAATCCGCGGTGGACCGTACCCGGCGGTATCCCAGGGAAGTACTGCGACGCGACGTACTTGGGACACTCGCGCTGCAGCCGCAGGCTGGTTCCACGGGCCGATGGCGACGACTCGTGAATGACGAGGGAGCGCCACTCCGGGAAGTGCATCTCAATCACAGCCATCAGGGCGCGCTCGCGGGGGATGCTGCCGCACTGGCTGCAGACGAAGTGATCCCGCAGCCAAGCATCATGGGCGGTGAAGGACGCCTGTTGATCGCACGCCGGGCATCGGCCTTCCGAGTGCAGATGAACGGTCATGGCAAGCCGCTCAATCCCGCGTCCAGGTCACGGGGGACGTGGGCTGGTAGGGTTCCATCACGACCACGACGGTGTCATGGTGCAGGTAGACAGATCCATCCGATGGCCAATGGGGCCGATTAGCCGCAGACCGTAACGCATCTTCGACCTCGGCCCGGTTCGGGGCACGGAAAGCGCTCCAGCCGGCGAAGAAGTTCAGCGTCAGCACCTGCCGGTACGGCGCCAAGGTGTTCGAGTACAGGTGGATGCCGCGTGGCTCGTCCCGTACGAAATCGGACCACATGAACCTTGGCTCTGCTCCGACCATGACGAGCGCTCTCGGCTCCTGGCCAGCCGGGTTGAGCAGCGGCTCGGCACGCGAAAGAACGCGGTTCATTAGGTTGACGTCATAGACGGTCTTGAAGGCCGCAGCGTTGCTCTGCTGGCTACCGGTCACTACGAGTCCAGCGCACATCAGGCCGATGGCCCATAGGACTGGTGCCGCGCCCGGTATTGCGCAAAGGACGCAGGCCGTGAAGAAGGTGGTGACGTATCCGTCTGCGGCAAGGATGCGGCCGGCAACAGCCCATGTGTTCTTGTTGATGATCTGCGCGGCCTGAAGTGCAAGCGGCATGAGGGCAATGGCGGCAATGGCCATGGCGAGCATGGGCCAGCCGTGCCGGCGTGCGCGGGTCAGGGCTGCAAGAACGCCGGCAATCAGCAGTGCAGGCGGAATCCAAGCCAAGGGTCCCGGCAGGTAGTCGACCGGCACGAGGAGCCGTGCGGCGCATGTCGGATAGGCCAGTGCGGCGGCGGAGATCGCCTGCTGGATCGTGTTCGTGTACGTACGACTTCCTGCCGCAGGTTCCCCAAGGAGCCGCGTGGAGAGGAAGTACAGGCTTCCCGCGGCGCAGATCGCGACCACCAGTACCGCGTGCTTTCGTAGGTGCTGCTGTGCTCGGTGCGGCGTGGCCGCTGCCGCAGAGAGAGTGCCATACGGAATCAGTAGGACGCATGCGAGGGCGAGGAGGACGATCAGCGACACCTTTGGCTGGTAGCACGCGATTGCGGCAAGGAACAGTGCCGCACACGCCGTCACCGAGCGCCAAGACGTTGGCGAGTGGCGCCAGACAAGCATCCCGGCCAGGACTGCCGTATCGGCAAGCACGAAGTAGAGCTGGTCGACAGGGAAGCTGTAGTAGTCCATGAACGCCGGGTAGAGGCTGAGCGCTGCCGCCACCAGAAGCGTGTCGCGCCTGCGCGTGACACCGACCAGTGTGGCTAGCAGGATGCCGTTGACGGCCTGCAGAAGGGCAGATCCGGTCATGAGCAGCGGCGCAACGCCCGATCCGCCCTGAATCCACACGACGGCGTCGGCAAGCCACCGTCCCACCGCGCGATAGTGCGGATACGGGTGGAGCGTGGCGGAGGGGAAGGTGTGATTCGTGAAGATCGGGAGCGTGAACAGGTACATGTACGTCACGAACTGCAGTGCAGCCACTGCCGCAACGATCGTGCCGTACTCGCGGAGCCACCCTCTGATCGTGCTGCCGCGCTCGGGGATCTGGCCTGTCGAAATCACGCGCATTGATTGTCCCCCACCCCATGCACGCCTGACCTCGCCGCGATCGCCAGCGCCGCCGCAACCGCGTACGCGGCGATCGTGGCGATCCAGCGGTAGGTGGGCATCTCGATCGCCACATAGACGGCTGGCAGGAAGAGCAGGTTCATGCTCACGAACACCGCCACCACCTTGCCGTGCGACCGCAGCAGGCGTGACAGGTTCTGGTACGCGTGCGCGCGGTGCGCCTGCATGATGTTCTCGCCGCGGTAGGCGCGGCGAATCACGCACACTGTGGCATCGGCGACGAACAGCGCAGGCAGGATCAGCCACGCGGAGAGCAGGCCAGGCAGCCGCACCGAATCCTGGATGGCCAGCGCCGCCAGCGTGAACCCAAGCCACGTGCTGCCGCCGTCGCCCATGAAGATGCGCGCCGGCGCAAGGTTCCACGGCAGGAACCCCACCAGCGCCGCGGCGATCACCACGAGCGCGAGCAGGAATGGCGTGGGCGCACCTGTGAACGCAGAAACCGCAAGCCCGCCGAGCGCGATGTAAAGGCACTCGGTGGCACACAGCCCATCGATGCCATCCATGAAGTTGAAGAGGTTGGCGCTCCACGTGAGCATGAACGCCGCACCCGCGATGTAGCCCGCATACTCGATGCCCTGCGGGCCGCGCGCTCGCCACAGGATGAGCGTGGCGATCACCGCAGCGGCCACGGCCTGAGCCGCAAGCCGGATCCAGGGCTCGATGCGGCGCCGGTCATCGATGTATCCCATCAGCGCAATGGCGGCCCCAACAAGCGCGGTAGTGAGCAGCACGTAGTCGCCCCACGCCAGCGAGATGCTGACCCATGCAATCGTCACCGGCAGCACGAAGCCCATGCCGCCACCGACTGGGGTGGGCCGTGTGTGCGACCCGCGCGCATGCGGCTGCACGATGTGGCCGGTGCGCAGCGCGACCGTCCGCATGCACCACGTGCCGGCGAAGGCGGCAACGGCGGACAGTGGCGCCATCCATGCAGTATCGGGGAGCCACGCTGTCTCGATCGCATTCATCTGGAGAGTTCTGTATCGGGTGAAGGTGCGGCAGCAATCGACTTCTGTGTGCCGATGCCGCCGGACCCCACTAGTGGCAGTGGGCGGCCGGCAACCGGTCGCTGGCCATAGGGGGCTGGTCTGCCTGCGGAGAGAACTTCGTCGTGAAGGCCATGAAGATCGCGCCGGCCGCAAGAACCGCCGCGTTGAACACGGTGTCGCCACCAGCGGCCACGAACCAGAGCGCGGTTGCAGCGGCTGGTCCGCCAAGTTCGATGCGGCACCGTGCCGCACGCACGCAGTTGCGCGCAACCAGGACGACAACCGCCGCAAGCAGTGCCGCACCTACGCCGCCGAACTCACTGAGCGTCATCAGGTAGAGCGAGTGCGACTGTGAGGGGCTCAGCAGACTCGGATGTAGCGCGAGCACCTGCGGGTTCTGTGCCGCGAACTCCTGGCCGCCGGGATACTCGGACACGATTGTCGGCGTGGCGCCCCAGCCACGGCCAATGACCGGGTGCTGCAGGAAGGCGTGCCATGAGGCGCGCCACCACAGGATCCGCGGCGGGAGCGAGTCCAGTGCGAGCAGCCATCCCGGCACATGCCGCAGCGGGTCGGAGACGGCCCCAGACCCTGCATCGGCGATGGACCCGCCATGCGGTGCCTGCTCCGAGGCAGCGGGTGGCGCCGTGCGTTGCCGCTCCGGAGTCTCGCGGGCTGAAGACAGTCCCGCGCGCGCTGCCTCCACGTGCCGATCAGCCGTGGCATCCCACCGTCGCTCGGCGCCAAGCAGCAAGCCCGCGAGTGCCACCGCGACCGGCAGGATCACCCACGCGCGGTGCGGTCGACTCCGGGACTGGGTGGCTGCCATCGACACGGCGGCAGCGGTGACCAGCCCGACCGACACGCCGCCCATGGCGCGCAGGGTCGCGCACGCGCACAGTCCCACGAGGCAACAGAGCATCGCAGCGGCGACGGCAAACCGCATCCCGCGGGGAAGATGCGGACTGACGGAGAGAAATGCCCCGATGCAGACACCTGCGCCGGCCCACAGCCCAGACTTTCCCACCTCACCGTGCAGGCCGCCGAACCGCGGCAGCTGCGAGAGGGCTTCGGCGCCCGACATCTCGAACGCGATCCACTGCCACGCCTGCGTCAGCGCAAGAACCGTGATTCCCAGCAGAAGCGCGCACAGCAGCCAGACCCTAGTGCGAATGTCTCCGAGCAGTGGGTACAGCAGCGGCGCCCACACCAGGGCCCGCATGCACTGAATGTGGTCGGCGCCATTGCGCGGATCGGCGGACCAGACTAGCGACAGCAGCATCCACGCCGTGAACAGGACGAACGCCGCCGCGATCGGGCTCCGCACCGCATCAAGCCACACAGGCCATAGCTCGCGGGCGCGTGCGATGGACACCGCCATAAGGATGCCCAGCGCCACCTCGCCTCCGGCGACCCCGAGCGGGGCAAGCAGGAGCGCCGCCGCGGCGGTGACGACATGGAACTGGTGGGACGCAAAGTCGCGGACCATGACCTCGCGTCGCACATCGAACACTGGCCCATTGAACTGGATTGACTGGCGGGCTGCAGCAGGCTGTGTGCCGTTATCGGATCAGATCGGGCATGGCGCACGGGTCCGCCGCGCCGTTGGGGAGCACAAATCGACTTCCTCACGATCCCAATGGTCAGGTTCCCGGATGCTTTGTGCCCTGTGGACCGGAAATCTTGCAGTCTTGCTTGCGCCGGCCCGGTTTGGGGGCATGTTCTTACTGCATCCTTGCGCAGGTTCCCTACCTGCTGGGTGTGTGGTAAGTCCCGCCGGTCCTCCCCTCATACGGACCGGAACCTTCCAGCCTCTCGGAGTTTGACATGAATCTTCTGAAGAACCGACTGGATACCCGTTTTGTCTCTGCGGCCTCCTTGGCTGTGGGAGCGGCCCTTGTTGGTGCTGAACAGCGGGCCGATGCGTACATCGTGTGGTCAGGCATCGTCAACATCAACATTCCGTCCACGATGGATGGGGTGTATCTCAACGTCCTGACTGGGCAGCTGGGATCGTCTTCGTCGGGCGTAGATGGTTGGGACATCAATCCGTACAGCGGGAGCGGCCTTCAGTTCACGGCCGCACCTGGCGGCGGTTATGTGAGCGGTCTTGGCTCGAGCTCCTCGCTGGTGGACAATCTGGCGTTCAACACGTCGATCGGTTCGGGGCAGTCGTTCAGCAGCGGGGTGGGCGCGATCGAGACTTCCGGCTCGACGATGTTTCACTTCAGCAGTTCCCAGAATCTGGTGGGCTTCCGATTCGTCAATGAGGCGACCGGCGCCACGCATTACGGGTGGATGCGCCTGCAGCTGTGGAGCGGTCCCGGCCTGCAGCCGCGATCGATTGTCGAGTACGCCTACGAGAGCGAGGCCGGAGCCAGCATCAACGCGGGACTGATCCCGGCACCGGGAGCGGTCGCGGTGCTCGGCCTTGCTGGGCTTCTGGGTTCACGGCGCCGTCGGCGCTGAGCGGCGCGGGCCTCAGCGCCAGTAGGGCGCATTTGGGTCCCCAGAGGACCCGTCCCATGGATTGAGGGAAGCGGGGGTCGCGGCATGCGCGGAATGTTTTGTTACTTATGAAGAATGCGGCCGCGGCTCGGTGCTTTGTCAACTACGCCCATTTTCGGTTGAGAAAATAGAGTTGATTGACGCTTGCAACCAAGCATACGTGAGACATATTTCCTAATGCCTGAGTCTGCGGATGGTCTGCAGGCGAGGGCTAGGCAGTTCCCCTTCGGCAGGTTCCCTACACCGGTCGAAGTCCCTTCAGCCTCCCGGAGTTTGAACGACATGCACCTCAAGAACCGCCTGGATGCCCACCTCGCATCTGCCGCTGCGTTGGCCGCCGGAGTTGCCCTCTGCGCGTCATCGCAGCAGGCTGATGCCGCAATTGTGTGGAGCGGAACGGTGAACATCAACATCCCCTCGACGCCCGACGGCGTGTACGTCAACCTGCTGAGCGGGTCGTCTGCAGTGTCGGGCGGCTCCGTGGCCGGTTGGCACATCAATTCCTACGGGAACGCGAACCTCGGGTTCTTCAGCGGAGCCTCGGGCGGTGGGTTCCTGAGCGGACTTGGCTCGAGTGCGACGGGCGTCGACAATCTTGCATTTCTCACTGAGATCGGTGCAGGCCAGTCCTTCGTGTCCTCCGGCCTTGTCGAGGGTACGGGTGCGACCTCGATGAACCTGAACAGCTCGGAGAACCTGATTGGCTTCAGCTTTGTGAACGCCTCGACTGGCGGCACGCATTACGGATGGATGAGGATCCAGTTCTCCGGCACATCGTTCAGCCAGCCTCGCGCGATTGTCGAGTACGCCTACGAGGATGTCGCGGGCCGGAGCATCTTGGCCGGTCTCACTGTCCCGGCTCCTGGGGCCTTGGCGCTGCTAGTGGCGGCCACCCTGGTCGGCAGCCGCCGCCGCCGGTGACCTAACAGACTCTTGGGTGACGATGACCGAACCCGATCCGCGCTGCGGGTCGGGTTCGTGTCCATTACGCGTGCCATGCACAATTTTATAGGACTCTGAATGAGATCCGGTCGACGCGCGCGTAAATGTCCTGCTGGCAGGATCTTCCGGTTCTAAATGGCATGAACTCATTGAATTCACGGCCTTTATGGTTGCACGAACGCCAGACCGGGGCACAGTAATGCCGGTGCCGTTTAGGCGGTGCCGCAAGCGAGGGTGAGGAAGGCCGGTCTGTTTGACGTGCCAGTCCATTCGCGAATGTCGTTCACGACGATTGAGACCCAAAGGATCAGAGACATGAAGATCACCCAGAACCGACTCAATGCCCACTTCGCTGCGTGCGCTGTCGCCGCGGTTTCGGCGGGAGTGCTTGGGACAGTCAGCAATGCGGACGCTGCCATCGTGTGGAGCGGCATCGTGAACATTCCGATCCCCTCGACCGTGGACGGCGTGTACCTGAACGTGATCACTGGTCAGACCGGTGCGACTGGGGCGGCGGTGACGGGGTGGGATGTCAACCCCTATTCCGCGACTGGGCTCGGATTCTTCAACACCACAGGTGGCGGCTTCGTGCGCGGACTTGGATCGAGCACCACGCTCGTCGACAATCTGGCGCAGGGCACCTTCATCGGGGCGTCGCAGGCCTTCGGTTCGGGACAAGCGGAGACAGCTGGGGCAACGGCATTTTTCCCTGGCAGCATGAGCAACCTCGTTGGATTCAGGTTCGTGAACGAGGCCACTGGCTTGACCCACTACGGCTGGATGCGCATCCTGCTCGGTGGAGCCGGGCTGGCGAGCCAGCCTCGTTCGATCATCGAGTACGCGTACGAGAATGTGGCCGGCATCGGCATCGGCGCAGGGCAGATTGTGCCGGGTCCTGGCGCGATCGCGCTGCTCGGGCTGGCCGGGCTTGTCAGCCGCCGTCGGCGCAGCTGACGACTCCTCGTGACTTCTGAACTTCCGCAAGGGGCGGCCAATCCGGTCGCCCCTTGTCGCTTTTGCGGGTGGCCCTGATCAGCGGTTGCGATAGAGGGTCGGATCTACGGCCGCGATCATGGCCGCGGAGTCGAGGGCATGGCCTGCGCGGAGGAAGTTCCGGATGGAGTCAGCCGTTTCGGCGGGTCGCGCCACCAGCTCCGCGTAGCGCACTGGGTGCACCCGGAAACAGGGTTGATCGGAAAGCCACTGGCGTGCGGATGCGAGCTGGGACTGGTACACGGCCGCCAGCCGCTCCGGGGGGAGCGCCGCTCCAGCGCGGCCGCTCCGAGTGAGCATTGTGGCCTGGGACTTCAGCACCTCGCCGATGTCGCGCTCCATGAAGAGCACGTCGTACTGGTGGACCGTGGGCAGGTCCCGCAGCAGCAGGTGGATGACCTTGATGGCATGACCGCCGGCCGATGCGATCCATGAACTATCGGACTTCAGCGTCTTGACCCGCTCGAGCTCGAGGTAGCCCCTGGGGTTGTCCGCATCGGGTGTGCGCTGTCCGTCCGTGAGTGCAGGCAGCCCGCCCGCGACCAGCATCTGCATCATCAGGCTGGTGCCTGAGCGGGGGAGGCCAGAGACCACGACGATCGGCGACTGGGTGACGCCCACGCGGGGACACTACCGGGGATTTCCCCCGACACTCAAGCCCGAAATTGCGCATTTGGGTTCAGGTTCGCTTGTGAGCGCCCGATTCCGGTTTACGTTGCGTGAAGCGTTCCTCGTGGTGCAAGGTTCTTGGTTGTTCCAGGAACGGGCGTGGTGCGCGCGGGTGGGCATCGACTAGGACTCTGGAGACCAGAACATCATGTCAGAATCAATCAAGCGTGGCGGGCTGAACGGACGGCTTGCCGGTCACTTCGCGATGAGCGCCGCTGCAGCGATGGGGGTCGCAGCGATGTCGGCGTCCGCCCAGATCGTTTACTACGCACCGAACTGGAGCATTCCTGCGACCATCGACGGTCTCTACATCAACGTGGAGACTCAGCAGACCGGATCTGCCGGCGCGGTAGTGGCGGGTTGGGATCTCAATCCGTACGACGCGACTGTCATCAACTGGTTCTCGCCAAGCACGCCCACTGGTGGAGCCATGGTCCGGTACCCAGGCGCTACGGTGACAACCCCAGCGAATCTGCCGGGGGGCGTGGCCGTGGGCGCCTCCTCCAGTTTCGGCACGGGTATCGCGGCCTTCGGCACCGCACCAGGAAACTGGGTGCTCAACTCCGACAACCGTTTCGCGTTCCGGTTCATCGGCGCGAGCGGGCAGGTTCACTATGGTTGGGGAACCATGTCTGTTGGCGCCACTGCGGCGACACGGACCATCACCGAGATCGCGTATGAGGCCACCCCCGCCGTGCCGGTGTTTGTCGGCGATCGAGGTGACGGCGCTGGAGCGCCGTACGACTCGTGCGCGACGTTCAATCCGGCCGTTCAGGTCGGTTCGAACACCCTTCTGCTGAACCGCGGACCGGCGGCGCCCGATGTTGCGCTATCCGGCTGTGGTGGCACCGCGTTCGGCGCGAACTACTTCCGGTTTGTCGCCCCGCTCACTGGCACGTTCACCTTCAGCACCTGCAGCAGCAACGCCGCAACGCGAGTCGCCGTTCTCGATGGCTGCACTAGTGGTGCTTCGCAGATCGCCTGCAACGACAATGCGTGCGGCAGCTCGTCGACCGTGTCGGCGTCGCTGACGGGCGGACTCACGTACTACGTGGTTGTCGGTGCGGAGAGCGCTGGTGCGACGCTCCCCTCGTCGCTGGCGATGACTGTGGACGGACCCACGATCCTGCGATACACGCCGAACTGGACAATCCCTGCCAACACCACCGGTCTGTATCTCAACACTGAGACGCAGGTGACCGGCACCACCACGACCGCAGTGCCAGGCTGGGATCTCCAGCCCCGTGGTGCCACTACGCTCGAGTGGGCACTGGCGACCGGATCCGGCATGCTCCGGTATCCAGGAGTCACCACTGGCGGCTCGGGCAACCTCCCGCTTGGAATGCCCGTCAGTTTGTCGGGCAGCTACGCCACGACGACCACCGCAGTGACCTTCGGGTCGGCGGCCGGCAACTGGGTGCTGAACTCGGACAACAACTACTTCGGCTTCCGCTTCACTGGTGCAAGCGGCCAGACCCACTACGGGTGGGGCCGGATGTCGGTGGGTGCCACTGCGGCAACCCGCACCATCACGGAGATTGCGATCCGGACGGTGCCGGGGGTGCAGATCCGGGTCGGAGAGACGCTGACCTTTGTGCCGCCGTACAGCGCGTGTGCGCCGTTCAACCCGTCGCTCGCGGTGGGGACAAGCACGGTTGCGCTCGACGCCACTGCAAGTGACCTCGCCCTGTCGGGCTGCGGCGGCACCGCCTTCAAGGCAAACTTCTTCCGGTTCGTGGCTGGCGCAACCGGGGTGTTCACGTTCAGCACGTGCAGCAGCGCGCAGCCGACCCGGCTCGCGGTGCTCGATGGATGCGCGGCCGGCTCGAACCAGCTCGCCTGCAACGACGACGACTGCGGCAGCTCTTCCCGTGTGTCGCTCGCCCTGACGAGCGGCCAGGTCTGCTTCGTGGCGGTCGGTGCCGAGAGCGCATCCGCCACGCTGCCCGCAACGATCGCCGTGACGGTGCAGTCGCCGCCGGTGCCTCAGTGCGTCGCCGCGCTCGACGCTGTGTACGGGGACAACCCCATCACGTCGACCGCGAACCCGGGCCTCAATCAGACGGTCTTCACGAACGCGGCACAGACGACCACCACGGCGGTCAACAACGCCCAGTTCTTCAAGTTCAGGCCAACGGCCACGGGCGCGTTCACCATCAAGGCCTGCCTTGCGGGTGACACCAAACTCGCCATCGGCACGGGTTGCCCGGGCGTGGGTGGCGCGATGAGCACGATTGCGTACAACGACGACGCGCCGAGCTGCATCAGCTCGGGCACCAGCAACTTCGGCAGCTGGGTCGATGCGACCTGCAATGGCGCCACGGGCACGTGCTTGCCGCTGACGCAGAACCTGGTGGCCGGCCAGACGTACTACATCTGTGTCGGTGGCTTCGCGACGGGTACCGTCATCAACGGCAACCTCAACATCAGCGGTCCTGAGGGCAGCCCGTGCCCCGCCGACTATGACGGGGACGGCAACGTCGGCGGTTCCGACCTCACCACGCTGCTCGCGGCGTGGGGAACGCCAGTTGGTGACAATGACGGTGACGGCAACACGAGCGGTACAGATCTCACCGTGCTGCTCGCGGCGTGGGGACCGTGCGCCCCCTGACCGTTTCGTAGGGGTTTAGTTCTGACGTTCAGCGGCTGCCCCGAGCTTCGGCTCGGGGCAGCCTTCGTTTTGGCCAGCCTTCGTTTTGGCCAGCCGTGTGCGCAGCCCCATGTGCTGTCTCGCCCCCCAACGGGGCACGGGGCGTCCCGGGGGTGCATCGTCCCGGGGTGGCGGGGCGCCGCCAGTCAGCGGTCTTGCGTTGGAGGACCGCCGAGATGGTTGCGCTGGAACTCGGCCGAGAACCAGGCCGCGTCCAAGGGCGTGGCATCGGCTGAAGCGACCCGCTCGATCGTCATGCTGCGCATGGGTCCAGCCGACCACTCCGCGCGCAGCAGCTGCACGTCGAAGGTGGTGGCGTCGGCGACGATTCGGACCGAGTCAGGCCCCGGCGGAGGGGGGCGGTGGTGCGTCGGCTCAGGAAGATCTGGCCTCGGACCGCGGCGCGGTGGGGCGCCCTCAGGAGGGGCATCTGGGCGCGGACCGCGCCCCCTAGGGCCTCCACGGCGGGTCGCCAGGACTTCGATCGTCGGCGCGGCCCCGTCCGCTATGGACACGAGCGTCGACCCCGTAGGCGGGGTCGTGGCGGGGACTGCGGACCGCGCTCCAGCCGGGGCTTCGGAGTGCGCCACGGGGCTCCCGGCGATGCCGTTCGCAAAGGTCACGTCGTAGCCGCGTTCGAGCCTGGTCAGGATCGCATCGAGCGTGAGCTGCTCGCCCTCGCCGTCATCCTGAGGCGCGGGGTCGGCGGCCATGAAGAGCGGCGGGATCCGGAGCGCCACCGGCGAGTCCGCAGTGCGGATCGTGCCGTCGGGCAGGATGGCCCAGTACGTGTCGCCGTCGAATCCCATCCTCAATCCGGCGGGCTTGCCAGGGATCCGCCACGCGAGCACGTAGCGCCGGCCCGGCCCGAGCACCAGCTCGCCCTCGCGCATGGCGTCGCGTAGCGCGTCCCGGCCCGGCTCGCGCATGCGGTCACGGCGCGGCTCGGCCGGGTCGCGACCAGCGTCCCGCCACGGGTGGCCCGGTTCCCGCATCTCGCCTCGTCGCGGGTCGCGCGGCGCATCAGCCGCGGGACCGCGCTCGATCCTCACGCGGTAGGTGCGCCCGTCTGCGTTTGCCGCGGCCGCGCGGATCGAATCGAGCGCCGCATATGCCTGGCTACCCGACTGCGACTGGCCCGACGGGGTGAACAGCACGGCGAAGCCAAGCACCGCCGCGATGCCGATGCCGCCGCCTGCGAGCGCGATGCGGCGGCGCCATGAGGCGTGATGGCTTCGCAGCGCGTGCGATGCGCCGAGCCCTGCTGCCGAGTGACCGATGCGCGCGATGGGCGACGTGCGTGCCGACTCTGCGTGCACCGCCGCGATGGCGCGCCCGATGCGGGCCTCGAGGCGTGCCGGCTCGTCGGGCGCAATCATCGACAGCATGCCGTGCACCACGAGCGAGTCGGCGCTGCGTGAGGGTGCGGCCTGCGCATCGGCGACCTCGAGGTCGGTCGCAAAGCGCTGGTCGTAGGCGTGCTGGGCGTCGGGAGGGGTCATGCAGTGCTGGCGTTCGGTGGGTTTGATGGATGGGTTGGGGATCAGGCCTGTGCAGGGGCGGCTGCGGGGCCGGGCTCGTCTCCTGGCAGGTCATCAGGATGGAAGATGCCGCGCGCACGCAGGCACGAGGCGATCGCGAGCCTCGCGCGGTAGAGGCGCTTTCGGAAGGTCTCCTCGGCGAGACCAAGCGAACGCGCCGCGCTGTGAGAGTCGAGCCCGCGCACGTAGGCGAGGTCGAGCGCCTCGCGCGCATCAGGCTGAAGCTGAGAGAGGCACTCGCGCAGCGCGGACATGCGCTCGCCGAATGTGTCGCCGCTCTTGGCATCGACATGGGCAACCTGCTCGTCGATGCGCCGCTGGAGCAGCTCGGCGACGTGCGCGGCGTAGCGCCGCTTGCCGCGCGCCATCACGAGCACGTGATTGCGGGCGATGCCGCGCAGCCATGGGCCGAAAGGCTTGGTGCGGTCGAACTCGTCGAGACGGCGCCAGGCGGTGATGATCGTCTCCTGGAAGGCATCGTCGACGATCGAATCGTCGAAGGCGAAGCTGCGCAGGTACGCCGTGAGCATCTCGGCGTGCTGGCGGACGAGGATGTCGAAGAGGTCCTCTGCCTTCATGGGGTTCCGGGTGGGTACTGGGCGATTGTCCCGCACGCGGGCGTCCGGGACATAGGATCGGGGCCTTCGGTCACCGATCATGCGGATTTTTGCCCTCAAGATGCTCTTTGGCGATTCCGCGAAGTTCTACGGGATCCTGCTGGGCCTTGGCTTCGCCACACTGCTCATAAGCCAGCAGTCATCCATCTTCGTCGGACTGATGAGCAGGACCTTCGGGTTCATCACGGACACGCCCCAGGCGGAGATCTGGATCGCCGACCCCGACCAGCGGTACCTCGACGACAACAAGGCGCTGCGGACGACCGCGGTGCAGCGGATCAGGGGCATCGAGGGGCTCGAGTGGGCGGTGCCCCTCTACAAGGGGCTGATCATGGTGCAGCTGCCCGACGGCCAGCGGCAGATGTCGCAGGTGATCGGGATCGACGACTCGAGCCTGATCGCGGGGCCGTCGCGCATGCTCGAGGGCACGCTCGATGACCTGCGCAGGTCGGATGCCATCATCGTGGACGAGCGCGCGTGCCGGCGCGAGTTCATGCTCAAGAGGCCGCCCGAGGGCGGCCCGCCTCGCAAGCTGCGCGTGGGCGATGTAGTCGAGCTCAACGAGCTGCGCGCGGAGGTGGTGGGCATCTGCAAGGCGACGCAGACGTTCCAGAGCCAGCCCGTCATCTACACCACGTACAACCGCGCGATCCAGTTTGCGCCCCCGAACCGCCGCATGACGAGCATGATCCTGGCGAAGGCGGCGCCCGGCGAGGACGTGGATGCGCTCTGCGCGCGCATCAGCGAGCGCACCGGCCTTTCCGCGTTTCCGACCGATGCGTACCGCGAGAAGACGCTGCAGTACTGGATCCGCGAGACAGGCATCCCGATCAACTTCGGCACGTCGATCATCCTGGGGTTCGTGGTCGGCGTCGCGGTGGCGGGGCAGATGTTCTACAACTTCACGCTCGACAACCTCAAGTACTTCGGCGCGATGAAGGCGATGGGCGCCACGACGCCGAGGCTGCTCGGCATGGTGTCGATGCAGGCGGCGACGGTGGCGGTGCTGGGGTTCGGGCTCGGCATCGGCATCACGAGCGCGTTTGGGCTGACGGTGCCTGGCGACCGGCTGGCGTTCCGGATGACGTGGCACATTCCGCTTGTTGCGGCTGGTGCGGTGACGCTCATCTGCGTGGCGAGCGCGGCGCTTGGCATGTACCGCGTGTTCAGGCTCGACCCGGCTGATGTCTTCAAGGGATGAGCCGACGATGAGCGCCGTCGCGACAGATCTTGCAATCCGCGCGCGGGCCGTGGCGAAGGCCTTCGGCAAGGGCGATTCGCGCGTGGTCGCGCTGCACTCGGCGGACTTCGACGTGCCATGCGGCGAGATGGCGATGCTGGTGGGTCCATCGGGATGCGGCAAGACGACGCTCATCTCGATCATCGCAGGGCTGCTGGCGCGCGACCACGGTGAGCTGTCGGTGCTTGGCACGGATCCCAGTGCGCTGTCCGGCGACAAGCGCACGTCGTGGAGGCTCAAGACGGTTGGATTCGTGTTCCAGCAGTTCAACCTGATCCCGCAGCTGAGCGTGGTCGAGAACGTCGCGGTGCCGCTGGTGCTTGGCGGCACGCGGATGAGCGAGGCGATCGAGAGGTCATCGGAGATGATGGCGCGCGTGGGGCTCAAGGGCCGCGAGCGCGGGTCGCCGATCAAGCTCTCGGGCGGGCAGCAGCAGCGCGTGGCGATCGCGCGCGCGCTGGTGAACTCGCCGAAGATCCTGGTGTGCGACGAGCCGACGAGTGCGCTCGACGGCGCGACCGGCCAGTCGGTGATGGAGCTGATCGCGGAGACGTGCCGCGGGCCCGACCGCGCCGTGGTGATCGTGACGCATGACGAGCGCATCTTCAGGTTTGCCGACCGCATCGCGCACATGGATGACGGCAGGGTGGACAGGCTTACGGACAGGGACGGCAACCCGTTGGATGGCGCAGCGCCGCAGGGCGGTGCGCCGATGGAGCAACACGCATGATCAAGCTTCGGTTCCTCATCATCCCCGCGCTGGCGATCACCGGCATCGCGCTCTCGATGTACACGGTGCGCAAGCAGGTGCCGACATCGCCGGTGCCTCCGATGTCGATCGAGCCGCCCAAGAGCCCGTTTCCCCGGCGCATTGCGGGAGTCGGGCTTGTGGAGCCCGCATCGGACGTGATCAGCGTGGGATCGCAGCTGCCGGGTGTGGTGGCGACCGTGGCGGTGCTCGAGGGGCAGCCCGTGAGCAAGGGCGATGTGCTCTTCAGGCTCGATGACCGGCAGACGAACGCTGACCTTGCGGAGGCGCGTGCGCGGCTGGCGGTCGAGGAGCGCAAGCTTGCGGCGCTGAAGGCGCTGCCGCGCGCGCCAAGCGTGGCGATGGCGGAGGCGACGCTGGCGTCGGCGCAGGCGCAGCTTGTGGACGCCAAGGGAAGGCTGGACCGGCTGGTGGAGCTTGGGCCTGAGGCTGCAGCGAGCCGCAACGAGCGGCCGAGGCTCGAGTACGAGCGTGCCGCAGCGGACGCCGCGGTGCGCCGCGCCGAGGCCGACCTTGCGGAGGTCAGGCAGGGCACATGGCCCGAGGACATGGCGGTGCAGGAGGCGCAGGTCGATGCTGCGCGCAGTGCAGTCAATGCGCTTGAGGTGACCCTTGAGCGGGAGACGGTGCGGTCCCCCATCTCGGGCACGGTGCTTGCAGTGGAGATCGACGAGGGCGAGTTCGTGTCTCCTGGCTCGATCAGCGAGTTCGTGGCGCTCGGCGATGTGGGCGCGCTGCATGTGCGTGTGCAGATCGACGAGCTCGACGCATGGAGGTTCAAGCCTGACTGCAAGGCTGTGGCGGCGCCGCGCGGCGGTTCGCCCGCGCGCTATCCGCTGTCGTACCTGCGCACGGTGCCGTACGTGGTGCCCAAGAAGTCGCTCACGGGTGAGAGCGCCGAGCGCATCGACGTGCGCGTGCTGCAGGTGCTCTACAAGGTGGATGTGCCCGAGGGCACGCGGATCTTCCCGGGCGAGCTGCTCGACGTGTTCATCGAGATCCCCGAAGGGGAGTGAGCGGGCTGGTGCAGGCGCGCGCATGTGGCGGTGCGCGCCGCGCGGCTACTGCGGTGCGAGCAGCGCCATGTGCATGCTCGAGTCGAGCGCGTCCGCGAACGCGCGGGTGCCGTCGGCGATGAGCGTCTCGATGTCGGCGGCGCACTCGTCGGCGATGACGCGCAGGCCGGCGTCGCGCGCCACCGCGGCGATGTCCGTCTCGTGGAGGTCCGGCATGCCGATGCGCTGCGCGATCATCTGGTGGTAGGTGGTGAGCGCGTCCCTCGCGTGCGGGCGCAGGATGTCGCGGCGGCCTCCGTACTCGCTGATGATGCGGGTGTCGGGGTGCGTGCCGCGTGCGCAGGCGAGCAGTGCCGCGAACTCGGCGTGCGTGAGGTAGTAGGACAGGCCCTCGACGATCCAGGTGCACGGGGTGCTGGTGGACCAGCCGAGCGGCAGCAGCTGGCCGGCGAGGGAGCCCGCATCGCGCAGGTCGAGGTGCAGCAGCTGGATCCGCGGTGCGGCGTGCGGTGCGGCGGCGGCGATGGCGGCGCGCTTGGCGTCGACGTGGTCGTAGTCGATCTCGATGGCGCGCGCGGTCGGGTGCATCGTGCACCAGTCAATGCTGAGGGCGCTGAGTCCGGCGCCTGGGACGATGATGAGCTGCGCGGACTCGGGGTGCTGGGTGGCGATGCGGTCGAGGTGCCGCATGGCGCGCCAGCGCCGCAGCACGAGGTGGCGCAGCGAGTGCGGGTGCGTCGTGCGGAGCGTGTGCGCGAGGTCATGCGCGCTGGAGGTATCCACGAGCGCGAGCAGGGCGCGACCCGGTGGTGTGAACGCCAGCCGCTCGCCGCCTACGGCCACCACCATGGCCGCCGTGGGGCCAGCCTTGAGGATTTGGGCCGAATCGCCTTGGGTCGCCATGCGCGAAGCGTAAACTTCGGCCATGGACGTATGGATCGCCTACACGCTGGCCGGTCTCCTGGGGATCTCGCTCGCGGCCGCCTGCGGCATGCGGGTGTTTGCGCCGCTGGCGGTGCTGTCGGTCGCCTCGTTCGCGGGCTGGATGACGCCGCCTGACTCCTTCGCGTGGGTCGGCAGCGCACCGGTGATGGTTGGCCTGTGCCTTGCGGTGCTGCTTGAGGCTGGCGCGTACATGATTCCGTGGCTTGACCATGCGCTGGACACGGCGGGCGTGCCGCTTGCCGCGGGTGCAGGCACGGTGGTGGCTGCGCTGCAGATTGCGTCCGTGTCGGGCGTGACGGGATCGGCGCCCGTCGACCCCGGCCTGCTCTGGACGCTCTCGGCGGTGGCTGGCGGTGGCGTGGCGCTCGGCACCCACGCGACGACCGCAATGCTGCGCGGTGGGTCGACTGGCGTCAGCGGTGGGCTGCTGAATCCTGTGTTCGCGATTGCCGAGACGGCGCTGAGCGTGGTCATCAGCGTGCTGTCGATTGTGATCCCTGTGCTTGCGGTGGTGGCCGCGCTCGGTGTGGTGGCGCTGCTGGTGACCGGGGTGCTCGTCATGCGGTCGGCGCTGAAGGGGGTTGCGGGGGCATCGAAAAAGGGCAAGGTTGCGCAGGCGGTCGCCTAGCGCCCGCTAGGGTGGATCCGTTGCCGTGCTGGGCGCGTGTGCCCGGCAGTCAGCGGCGGGCATGGACGGCCTGCTGCGGCGATGCGGCGGATGGAGCCGTCCGGGCCCCAAGGCGGGCAAGGTGAGTCAGATGAGGGATCGATCGCAGAGGTCGTGGGC
>VERO01000178.1 GCA_018882625.1 Phycisphaerales bacterium
AGGTAGCCCTCATAGCGCAGGTCCGTCACCACACGCTCGAGCAGCGGCAGGTCTTCGGTGCCGACCGGGACGCCGCCCGCCGCGGCGCCGAGCATGTCGGCAAGCTCGCGGATGCCCACATCGGGCCGGCGCGCGATCTCCGACATCCGCTTGCCGCCGCCTATCGATGCGGGCGCGGGGAGCCGGGCGAGCGTCTCGTGCAGCATCGCGATGCGTGCACGCCGCCGCTCCCAGGCCGCGGACCGCTCGCCGCACACGAGCCCAAGCGCACCACCGCGCGCAGTCAGCCGCTCATCCGCATTGTCCGCACGGAGCAGCAGCCGGTGCTCCGCGCGGCTCGTGAACATGCGGTAGGGCTCGCGCGGCGTGCGCACCACCAGGTCATCCATCATGACGCCGATATACGCCTCCTCGCGGCCCAGGCGCGCGGGATCTGCACCGAGCGCACGGCGTGCGGCGTTGAGGCCCGCCACGAGCCCCTGCCCCGCGGCCTCCTCGTATCCGCTGGTGCCGTTGATCTGGCCGGCGAGGAACAGCCCGCGCACCGACTTTGCCTCTGCCGTCGCGTCGATCTGGTGCGGCCACACCATGTCGTACTCGACGGCATATCCCGCACGGACGATCTCCGCGCGTGCGCACCCTGGCATCGCGCACACCATGGCCAGCTGCACGTCGGCAGGCAGCGACGTAGAGATGCCGTTGCAGTAGACCTCGTCGGAGGCGAGCGACTCCGGCTCCAGGAAGACATGATGCGACGAACGCTCGGCGAAGCGCACCACCTTGTCCTCGAGGCTCGGGCAGTAGCGCGGGCCGCACTCGGCATCGACCGCGCCTGAGTACATGGGCGCGAGGTGCAGGTTCGCGCGAACAAGATCGTGCACCGCAGCAGTGGTATGCGTCTCGCGGCAGTCGACCTGCGCCATGCGCGGCGTCCAGAGGTCGGGCAGGCCGGAGAGGTCGCTGAAGGGCACGGGCGGATCGTCGCCGAGCGCCGGCTTCAGCCCATCCCAGTCGATGCTCGCGCGGCGCAGCCTCGGCGGGGTTCCTGTCTTGAGCCTGCCGAGCTCGAAGCCCAGTGCACGAAGCGCACCTGAGATCGCCACTGCGGCACCCTCGCCCACGCGTCCGCCCGTCGTGCGCTGTGCGCCCGTATGCATGAGCGCGCGCATGAACGTGCCGGTCGTGAGCACGCACGCATCGCACGCGATGCGGACATTGGCGAGCGGGATCCGCTGGGCCCCTGCGCCGAAGGGTGCAGATGCGGCGAGCGCCAGCGACTCGGGCGATCCCCAACGCATGGCGAGGTCCGGCATCTCGCGCGAAAGCCCCGCCGCGCGCGAGTTCGCCTCGATCGCCCGCGCATCGTGACGCACCACGCATGCGCCCGTCGCCAGCACGATGCCGCGGACGCGCCCGTGATCGACCTCAATCGAGTCCACAAGACCCTCGATCACGGTGATCAGGCTGGACTCCGGCCGCCCGCATGCGATCAGCCGCTGGACCTCTGCGGCGTAGTGCATCTTGTCGCACTGCGCTCGCGGCCCGCGCACCGCCGCACCCTTGCTCGAGTTGAGCACCTTGCCCTGGATGCTCGTGGCATCCGTCGCCAGCGCCATGATGACGCCGAGCGCATCGACCTCGCGCACCATCTGGCCCTTGGCGAGCCCGCCAATCGCAGGATTGCAGCTCATCGCCCCGATGCGCGAGGCATCCATCGTGACCAGCATCACCCGCGGCGCCGAAGGGCGCGCGCCTGCCCCAGCGTCCGCGGCGGTCCCGTCGCGCGCCGCCATCAGCGCACGAGCCGCGGCGCACGCGGCCTCCACGCCTGCATGACCGCCGCCGATGACGATGACCAGCGGCCCATCGCCGTGCAGAGTGGGCTCCACTGGATGACCTGACCGGGACATGGGGTTCAGGATAGGAGTCGCAGACGTCCGACTCACCTACCATCTGCGCCCCATGTACACGCGCATCTCGACCGGACCCTCACGCTCGGCGCTCACCGCCATCCCCATCTTCAGCGATGCGCCTGCGCTTCCCGCACGCCATGCGCGCGCCCCTGGCGCCGCCGAGGCGATGCGCACGTTCAAGGGCGAAGTCGGCGAGACGGTGACCCTCGGGCACATGATGATGGTCGGGGCCGGCCGCAGGGCGGACCTGACGCTCGCGACTGTGCGGACGCTCGGCGCGAGGCTCGTGCGGGCGCTCGACCGCGTCGGCGCCACGGCGGTGCGCCTTGAATCCGCGGCATCGCTTGCGCAAGGCCGTGACCGGCGCTTCGAGGCCGGCCAGGCCTTCGGCGAGGCGATCGCGATCGCCAACTGGCGCATGGATGCGTTCGACGGGACCGCCACGAAGCGCGAGCCTCGGCGCCCGAGACTCTCCGTGGATGCCGATGACCGCGAGTTCGCGGACGGCATGGCACGCGGGCTCTCGATCGGCGCCAGCGTCAACGAGGCGCGCCGCATCGCAGCCACGCCTCCGAACGTCTGCACACCCGACTGGGTGGCCGCGCAATGCCGCGCCCTCGCACGCGCGTACGGCATGCGCTGCTCGGTCATCCCCTACGCCAAGGCGAAGGCGCTGGGCATGGGTGGGCTCACTGCGGTGGGCCGCGGCAGCGCGCACAAGCCCTGCCTCGTCTTGCTGGAGCACCGCCCGCGCTCCATCTCGCGCCCTGCGCGCGGCAGGCACCTCGTGCTGGTGGGCAAGACGATCACCTACGACACCGGCGGATACTCGCTCAAGGTCAACAACGGCATGAAGGGCATGAAGTACGACAAGTGCGGCGGCGCTGCCGTGATCGGCGCGATGCACGCCATCGCGTCGCTGAGGCTTCCGCTGCACGTGACCGCGCTGCTGCCCGCCGCCGAGAACATGGTGTCGGACGACTCCTACCGCCCCGACGACATCATCACCATGCACAATGGCGTCACCGTCGAGGTCACCAACACCGACGCCGAGGGCCGTCTCGTGCTCGCCGACGCCCTCAGCTGGGCGTGCCGCGAGCTCGAGCCCACCGCCATCGTGGACATGGCCACGCTCACCGGCGGCGTCGTCACCGCGCTCGGCAAGTTCAGCGCCGGCTACTTCTGCGTTGACGACGGCCTCCGCGAACGGGTGGAGGAGGCGGCACGCGCCACCGGCGAGAAGGTCTGGCAGCTCCCGCTGTGGCCCGAGCACCGCGAGTACATGCGCGCGCAGCACGCGGACATCATCAACTCAAACCCATCGCGCGAGGCGCATCCGATCCAGGGCGCGGCGTTCCTCGCCTACTTCGTGGACGCGGGAGTGCCGTGGGCGCACGTGGACATCGCGGGCGTGTCGAGCTCGGAGACCCCGAGCGACCTCTGCGTGCCCGGACCCACGGGATGGGGCGTGCGGCTGCTGACGTCGATCGCCGAGCGGATGGCCTGATCCCCCGGCGCCGCCGGCCGCCTGACTGGGCGTGCGCGGACGCCGAAGGCCCGCGGCCGGCTCAGGCCGACGGGTCCTCGCCGCGCTCGATCCGCGAGATCTTCGCGAGACGGCGCGCGTGTCGCCCGGCCTCATACTCGGTCTTCATCCACACGTCGACGATGCGCTTGACGAGGGTCTGACCGAGCAGGTCCGCGGACATGCACAGCACATTGGCGTCATTGTGGCTGCGCGAGAGCTGTGCGCTGAGCTCGTCGAGCGCCAGCGCGGCGCGGATCCCCTCGACCTTGTTGGCCGCAATCGCCATCCCGATGCCTGTGCCGCAGATCAGGATGCCGCGGTCCGCATCGCCGCGGCGGATCGCCTGAGTCACGCGCCACGCGCTGTCCGGGTAGTCGCACTGCACGCCGTTGGTGTCGCCCATGGCGATGATCTGGTGCCCCTCCGCACCGAGCTGCTGCTCGAGCGCCCGTGCGACGGGGGCTCCACGGTGGTCGTTTCCGATGGCAATCCTCATGTCGATGCTCCCTGGTCGCAGTGACCCGATGGCGTGCCCCGCGGCGCGAGAATCTCCCGCAGTCGCGCGGGCAGCGCATGCACCAGCCAGCGGGCGAGCCGGTCGTAGGCTTCCTGCCCCATCCCGATCGGGTCCTCCATGGCCGCGCGCGGGTCGACAGGCATCACCTTGGACTCGTGCTCAGGCTCGCCGCTGACGAGGCGGCGCGCGGCCTCTGCGTGGCTTGGGGTCATGGCAAGCACCGCATCCGCGGCGCGGATCATCTCGGCCGTGAGGCGCTTGCTGCGGCCCTCATGACGGATGCCGAGCGCCTCCAGCGCCTCAAGCGTCTCGTCCGATACTGCGCCTCCGTCGAGGGCCGCGATGCCTGCAGACTCGACGAGGACCCTCCCGCCCCCCGTGTCCACGACCCCCCGCGCCAGCATGTCACGGGCGATCGCCTCGGCCATCGGGGACCGGCACGTGTTTCCGGTGCAGATGAAGAGGATCGTGCGCACTCCACAGCGATCCTAGCGAGTCCCAAACATGCCCATGTGCCCGAATCATGCCGACATTCCGCGCGACAGCGCTCGGGGATGCGCTAGAGTGCGGGCGCAGGGGCGCAGACCCCAAATCGAGGCACTGTTGGAATTCGTCGGATACTCAGAGGCCTGGAGAGACCTGGCTCAAGGCGGCGTGGTGGAGGCCGAGCGCACGGACGCTGTGCTGCGCGTGGCGCTCGAGGACACGCCTGGCGGCGCGGTCGTTGAAGTGGCCGCGGATGACCACGCGCACGCCGCGCAGCTGCCGGCAGATGTGGTCCGCCTCTCCCGCGAGCGCATGGCCGAGCTCGTCGAGCGCATCGTGCACAAGATGCATCTCACGCGAGTGTGCGTCATCCCCGTGGGCAAGTGGCGGCAGGTCTTCGAGGCGGTGGCCAACGGCATGGCGCAGAACGAGAAGTGGCGTGCAGTCGACAGCGCGGCCAACGTCGAGCTCAACACGCGGGATCCGCTCGTGGTGCAGCCGGCAGACCACCACACGCTGCGCGACCTCGTCGCCGCCGTGCTCAAGCACGGCACTCACCCGACGCACGGCATCGCGATGGCGGCGATGGGCACGCCGCTGGTGATCGAGGCGATGCCCGCGGGCGAGCTCGCGGTGTACGCCGGCAAGGCAAGCATCGCCGCGGAGGTCCGTCACCTTCTCGATCAGGTCGCGCTCAAGCGCTGAACCGCATGCCCGAGAACTCCGCGGCGGGCGTCATCGTGCAC
>VERO01000179.1 GCA_018882625.1 Phycisphaerales bacterium
CTCTCGCCCTTGGCCGCGGCCTGCTCAGGACACGCCCGAGCCGCGCAGCGCCGACGTCGAGATGCCGGGTGTCCGGTCGATGTAGCGCACCTCGCAGTAGGGACGCAGGAACTCGTACTCCCCCTGCCAGTCGCTGCCCATCGCCACGCAGTCGATGCGGCACTCCCTCACCAGCTCGATCTTCCTGGCGACCACCTTGACGCGTCCCACGCCGTCCATCGGCCCGTGCACCACGATCACCTCGTTGACCATCGGCAGGCGCCGGATGGCCGCGGCACGCTCCTCGTGCCCCTGGATCGGTGCGCGCTTGCCGCCATGCATGACAAGCTGATCGGCCGACACCGCGACCACCAGATGCCGACTCCATGACGCGATGCGCGCGAGCAGCCTCAAGTGGCCAATGTGCAGGAGGTCGAACGTGCCGAACGTCATCGACCGACAGGTGCGCGCCGCCGGCGGATCGCATGCGGCAGCTCCCAAGGTGCCCATGGCCGGACGCGGCTCACTCATCTGGATGGTCAACGCGCACCGCATGCGCGTAGTGCCCCATGCGGTTGGCCTCTGCAGGTGGTTGCCGGAACTCAGGACCGTACCTGCGCACCAGAAAGTCCTCGATGTCGCGTGGCGACTGCACGCGTACGCCCAGCAGCTCGCGCGGCCGCGTCGGGAACACCGTGGACCACGGGTAGCGGCCGATCCATGGAGTCCGAATCGTGCCGGACACGATTCCGCGGCCACGTGCCCTCCGTCGTGCGTGGCCAGCGATGACCCACGGGCAGAACAGGCCCTCTCGCACGGCGATGATGGCGCCCTCGAGCCTGCACGAGTAGATCGTGCGCTTCACCAGGCGCTTCAGAGGATGCTGCGAGAACTTCACCCGGTCGCGCGGCCCGAACCCCTGCAGCGCGTCGTTGACCTGAAATGACCTCATGGATGCCCACGTCATCATGGGGATCAGGTCAAGGAATATGCCGAGGGGCCACCGTGACCCATCCGGCCCGATGAGCCTTGTGGACAGGTCCGTCACGCGGCAGAATGGAGTCTGGCCAGGCGGGTCGCGGTACATCCCGTAGGGTGCCGGCAGATTCGAAAGCGCCTCGACCGTCCTCGGAATGTCATCGACCCACACCGCAATGTCGAGGTCATCATCCCACGGGACCATCTGTCCTTCATGACGGACGATGCCGATGCAACCGCCCCCGATCAGGCAGTGGTCTATCCCTGCTGACTCGAGCCGCGAGACCGTGAGTGCGAGCATCCTCGCCAGCACCTGATGCACCTCAGACATGCTGAGCGCCGAACTCACGTGAGGGCCGCCTTCATACAATCCCGGCAATGCCGCCGAAGGAGCCAAGTGCGCCCAAACGGGATCCCCTGCTTGCGGAGGTCTGCGAGATCGTGGATCTGCTTCGGCCGGACATTCAGGCTGATGGCGGCGACGTGGAGGTGGTTGGCGTGCGCGACGGGATCGTGGAGGTGCGCCTGCATGGCGCGTGCATCGGCTGCCCTTCGAGCGGGATGACGCTCCAGCACGGAATACTGTCTGCGCTCAAGGAGCGGATCCCATCGATCACGGACATTCGCGCGGTCTAGGGGGACGGGTCGGCCTGGATTCAGTCATCGACCGGGATTCAGTCTCGCAGCTCGCCGCGTGGGCGGCCACCCCAACCGCGCTCAGGCCGTGCCCTCGCTCGCGGGGCGTATGCGGCCCACCACAGAGTCCCCGGTCGCGGCATCAGTCTTGGACGCGATGATCTGCTCAGCGACCTCGCGACGGTAGATGCGGATGTTCTCCGGGAACTCGAGCGCAAGGCGAACCCTGTCACCGCGGATGGAGGTGATCTTGATCGTGCCAAGAGGCGTCTTGACGTCATCGCTCGCGCAGATGATGAACTCTTCGCCTTCGCGTCGCGTGATGACGAGCATCGACCGGACCTCCTGCCCTGGTGCTGTTGCACCGACCCTTGCCGCGATCGCGCACCATGCGCTTTCCATGCGGGCGTCCGGTCTCATCGACCGGTCTCAAGGGTCTCTTGAGGGTACGGCGAGGATCGGGCGGTCCAAGCGGTCCAGTCCACAATTTGACGCGGTGCGCACGGCGTTTCCGGCTCGACCAATAAAGACACCACTGCGATGAAATGAAAGCCCCCGCGCCGGGTTTCCGACGCGGGGGCGACGACGAAAAGTTTGGGCCGGAAGCGAGCCGACCCCTGCCGAAGAGCTGTGCGGCGAGGTCGTCCTGACCGTACCGCACCACCATGCCCAGCCGTCCATGGCCGGGCCACTGCCTGCGGTCGCATCCTTGCGGACGCAGGCGGATTCCGAGCGCTACGCCATCCGTGGCGAAGCGTGCTGGCCAGCGGGGAAGCGATCCATCACTTCCCTGATGCTGACCGTTCGTCCAGCGCCTGGCGCGCCTTGCGCCAGGAGTCGAGGAACGCCGGCTCGAGAGACGACATCAGTTCGTCCATCTCCGCCTTGGTGCGTACCTCGAGGTGATCCCGAACGCCGGCGATCGCCAGCGTTCCCGAAAGCCCGTACCACTTCACGAGCCGCTCCGGCAGGCACACTCGCCCCACGCGATCCAGAGGCAGGCTCGAGGCCTGGCTGAAGAGCAGGAACTCGAAGCGAGCCACTTCCTCCGGATTCGAGAGCGTCTGCCCCTGCGACTCCGCCCACCGCGCGAACGTCTTCTCGGGCCAGAGCCACAGGCAGCCATTGAGACCGGGCGCGGCGATGAAGCGTTCCCCATGCACGTCCGGACGAAGCACGTCGCGCACAGCGCTGGGAATCGCCAAGCGATTCTTGCTGTCGAGGGAGTGCTCGTGGATTCCGAAGAGCATGGGTCGGGGCCTCAATCGGCACATGTGAAAGATACCCACTACGCCCCACTTTGCAACACTCAAGCCCAAATTTTCCCGCTGTCACCCTCTTGAGAGTTGTCCTATAACCCACTTACTTGTTCATAAGTGCCTTCCCGAAAGGCATTTGTGGACTGTTATCGCGACCGGACTATTGTTGTGAAGACTGTGCCCATCTGTAGCGGGCACCCCCACAGTCCCCCACCAAGGCGATTCACCGCATGCACACCGACTGGACTCCCGCAGACCGTTCACGCATCGCGCATGTCATTGAACTGATCCCGAGCGGCAGCTTCCTGCTCGTCTCCGCGCACGGGGAATCCCGCACGGGCGTGATCGTGCGCTGCGTGCAGCAGTGCGCCATGACGCCTCCCCTCGTCATGGTGGCGCTCGAGAAGGGCCAGCCCCTGTCTCCCATCATCAGGGACAGCCGGAACTTCACGCTGTGCGTCCTCGACCGCAACGACAAGATGACGCAGCGCATGTTCGAACGCGCGCCCGACCACACGACCGATCCGTTCCTGACCATCCCCCACATCCTCACGCCGAGCCGAACGCCCGTGCCGACACGGTGCATCGCGTGGATTGACTGCGAGATGACGCGTCACATGGACATCGACGGCGACTACGAGGTGTACATCGGGCTCGTCCATCACGTGGGCGAGGTCGCGCCCGCTGCGCCAGCCAAGCCCACGAGGGCTGCAGCGGTTCCGCACGTGACCAAGTCGCGTCCTACGATCGCATCCCGTGGCACACGTGAACGAGCGAGCCGTGACCGCCGCAGCGCCGTGCGCAACCGCCAGCGGTAGGCGAGTCAGCGACTCCAACCGATTTGGCCTGGACTACCGACGCGAAGCCCACGCGCTCGCCCCACGCCCACGACCCATCACTGACTTCCATGCGCACGTGAACGGACCTCGTGCCGCCTGCATCCTGCGCGACGCGATGGATGCCTACGGCATCGGGCGCATCTTCAGCATGACGGCCAGCATGGATGACATCGACCCGCTGCGGGAGGTCTTCGGCGACCGCATCGCGTTCATCGCGTTCCCCAACTTCCGCGACCCCGACCGGCGGCGTGCGCACGGCGACTCCTACGTCGACGTGGTGCGCGCCTATCACGCGCATGGCGCGCGCATCGTGAAGTTCTGGGCGGCGCCGCGCGGCCGAGACTTCGCGCGCGAGGCCGGCGATCCGACTCTCTTCAATCTCGACTCCCCTGCTCGCCTGCGCACCATGGAGCTCGCCGGCGAGCTCGGCATGCGCTGCATGGTGCACGTGGCAGACCCCGACACCTGGTTCGCCACCCGCTACTCCGACGCGTCGCTCTACGGGACGAAGCGATCCCACTTCGACACGCTGGAGGCTGTGCTCGAGCGCTTCCCGTCGCTCAAGTGGGTCGCGGCGCACATGGGAGGGTCGCCGGAGGACCTCGACTTCCTCGACGGGCTGCTGTCGCGGCATGCCAACCTCTGGATCGACGCGAGCGCCACAAAGTGGGTGGTGCGCGAGCTCTCGCGCCATCCACCGGAGCGCGTGCGGGCCTTCTTCGTGAGGTGGCACGGCCGGATCCTCTTCGGGTCCGACAATGTCACGAGCGACGAGCACCTCACCACTGGCGAGAAGTCCCATGAGATGGCCAAGAAGGCGGACTCCGAGGAGGCGGCCTTCGACCTCTACGCGAGCAGGTACTGGGCGCTGCGCACGATGTTCGAGACGGACTGGCACGGCGAGAGCCCGATCGCGGATCCGGACCTTGCGATGGTGGACCCGCAACGGTTCGCCCCGGGCGACGCGCCCCTGATGCGCGGCATCGCGCTGCCGCGGCCCGTGCTCGACACCTTCTACGCCGAAGCGGCCGACGCCTTCATGGCCGACTGAGGCCGTTCCCTCCCTGCAGCCACGAGCGCCGCCGACGCGGCATCACGCACCAGGGCCGCGGCAGAGCGGCGCTCCGGGCTTCCCTCATCGCCCGGATGGCCCGGCGCGGAGAGCACCCTCGCGCCGATCGCGCCTGCGAACGCCTCGACAAGCGGTGCAGCCTCCGTCACCAGAAGGACATCCGCAGCGCGCCACCACTCGCCAGGCCAATCGGCGTCATCGATGATGTGGACGCGGCTCTCGAGACCCAGGCCACGCGCGTAGCGCTGTGTGCGCACCAGCTGGGGCATGACTGAGGGGAGCACGAGGTGCGCATCGGCGCCCGCGAGCATGGCACGTCCTGCTACGTCGAGCATGCGGAGCGCATTCGCCAGCCTCGGGGCGTCCGCAGCGCCGAGCACCACGAGCGAGGGTTCGCCTGCACCGATCGCGGCGCGAG
>VERO01000180.1 GCA_018882625.1 Phycisphaerales bacterium
ACCTCGAGGCGCGCCACGTCAGCGTCGCGCTCCTGGGCGTTAGCGATGGCGCTCTTGAGGACGGCGCGCACGAAGCTGGCGCCGCGGCGCGGGCTGAAGTCGAGCGTCGCGAGCGCCGTGGCGATGTCCTTGCCCCGGATCATGTCGATCACGAGGCGGGCCTTGCGCGGCGCGATGCGGCAGAACTTGTGGCTGGCGGTGTAGCTCATGGCTTCTCCGGTGTCGGTTCAGGCGGGATCAGGCGGGCGCCTTGGTGCCGCCGTCGATGCCTTCCTTCTTGTTCGTGTGACCCTTGAACACGCGCGTAGGCGCGAACTCGCCGAGCTTGTGGCCCACCATGTCCTCGGTGATGAAGACCTCGGTGAAGCCGCGGCCGTTGTGCACCTGGAACGTGGCGCCGACGAACTCGGGCACCACGGTGCATGCGCGCCTCCACGTCTTGATCGGCGTGCGCCGCGCGGACGACTGCGACTTCTCCACCTTGCGGTAGAGCTTCTCGTCGACGAAGGGGCCCTTCTTGAGTGATCTGGACATCGTGTGTTCCTCGTGTTCTCGTGTGGCTCAGGCTCAGAGGACGAGCTGGCCGTAGCGGCGGCTGAAGCGCCGGCGCAGGATTCGCTTGTCGCTGGCCTTGCCGCGGCCGCGCGTGCGTCCGCCCTTGGCCTTCGTGTTGCTCGCGTTCGACGGGGTCTGGCCGCCCTTGGAGCGGCCCTCGCCGCCGCCGTGCGGGTGCTGGTGGTGGCTCATCGCCATGCCGCGGGTGCGCGGACGGCGGCCGAGCCAGCGCGCGCGGCCCGCCTTGCCGAGCTTCACGAGCGCATGGTCCGCGTTGCCCACCGCGCCGATGGTGGCGCGGCAGTCGAGCGAGACCTGGCGAATCTCGCCTGAGGGAAGCACGATGGTCGCCCAGCGGCCTTCCTTGTTGGTCAGCCGCGCGGCCATGCCGGCGGAGCGCACGATCTGGCCGCCCTTCCCTGGCTCGAGCTCGACGTTGTGGAGCTCAAGGCCGGTGGGGATGTGGCGGATCGGCATGCAGTTGCCGGGACGCGGGTCGATCTGGGAGCCGCTGCTGAGCACGGTGCTCCCCACGACGAGGCCCTTGGGCGACAGCATGTAGCGCACGCTGCCGTCCTCGTACCTCACGAGCGCGATGTGGCAGGAGCGGTTGGGGTCGTACTCGATGCCCACCACCGTCGCCGGCATGTCGTCCTTGCGGCGGGTCCAGTCGATCAGGCGGTAGCGGCGCTTGTGGCCTCCGCCCTGCTGGATCACGGTGAGCTTGCCCTGCGAGTTGCGCCCGCCCGTCTTGTGCAGCGGACGCAGCAGGCTCTTCTCTGGCGAGGTCTTGGTGACCTCCGCATGCAGGTTGACCGAGGCGTTGCGGCGGCCGTTGGTCACCCTCTTGTAGACGCGGATCGGCATAGGTGTTCCTTTCGCTGCCTCGAATCAGAGCAGCTCGATCTTGTCGTCCTTGTGGATGCGCACGATGGCCCGCTTGGTGATCGCGCCTGCGACCAGCCCGTAGCGGTAGCGGCGCGCGGCCGCCTTGCGCACCATCGTGTTCACGCCGATGACGCGCACCTTGTAGAGCTCCTCGATCGCGCGCTTGATGTCGGTCTTGGTCGCGCGGCGGTCCACCTCGAAGGAGTAGCGGTTGACCTCGTTGCCGTGCGTGGCCTTCTCGGTCACGACTGGCGTGCGGATGACGGTGGTGGCGTCCATCAGTTGGCCTCCTCGCCGGCGGCGAAGCAGGTGCCGTCGATGAAGGACTGCAGCGAGCCCTTGTCGACAAGCACGTAGCGGTGGTTGAGCAGGTCGAAGGCGCTGAGCTGCTCGACGCGGGTCGTGCCCACGCCGTCGATGTTGCGTGCAGAGAGGCGGGCGTTCTCGTTGCTGCCCGCGGTCACGACCAGGCAGGAGCGGTCGATGCCCAGCGCGCCCATGATCTGCGCGAACTCCGCCGTCTTGGGCGCCGCGAAGTCGAGCGCATCGATGCACTTGACCTCGTTGTCGACGAGCTTGGCCAGCAGCGCGTTGCGGTTGGCCAGGCGGCGCATCTTCTTCGTGAGCTGGGTGCGGAAGTCCTCGCGGGTGCGGGTCTTCGAGAACGCCACGCCGCCGCCCTTGCGGTTGGGGACGCGCGACGCGCCGACTCGCGCATTGCCCGTGCCCTTCTGCTTGTAGAGCTTGCGGGTCGAGCCCTCGACGGAGCCGCGGCTCTTGGTCCGCGCGGAGCCCTGGCGCTGGTTGCCGTGGGTGATGACGTAGGCCTGCTTGAGCAGCGCATACCGCACCTCGGGGCCGCCGAGAGTCGCGGGGTCGACAGTCATCGTGCCGACCTGCTTGCCTGCCTTGGAATAGACGGGTACTTCGATCATGGGTTCGTGTCCTCCAGCGGCTTCTGCCGCTCAGGTGCCTTCGGGCACCTGTCTCGCCTCCCCCTCGCAGCGCCACTCACTTCAGGCGATGCGCAGGGTTCGACTCGGATCTGTTGAGTAGGTCTTGTGGCGGTCGCGCGGTTCCGCAATGGGCCTGCGCGACCCGTCGCCGCCCCATCCGGGGCAGCGCCGTTCTCACGAGAGCTTCTTGGCCTTTCGCTTGTAGAGCCTTCGGGCGGCTCGCACCATCAGGTATCCGTTGTTGGGTCCGGGCACCGGGCCCTTGACCACCAGCAGGTTGCGCTCGACGTCGATCGCGATGACATCGAGGCTGCGCACGGTGACGCGCTCGTTGCCCATCTGACCGGCCATCTTCTTGCCCTTCTTGATCTTGGCGCCATGGCCGCGGTCGGTGCCGTGGCTGCCGATGGAGCCGCCGGTGCGGTGCTTGCGCTCGGTGCCGTGCGAGGCGCACATGCCCTTGAAGTTGTGGCGCTTCATCTGGCCCGCGAAGCCCTTGCCCTTGCTCGTGCCGACGACGTCGACGTACTTCACGCCCTCGAAGGCCTTCACGTCGACGGTCGAGCCGAGCTCGAAGCCCGTGGCCTCGTCGTCGGTGGCGCAGCGCATCTCGCGGTGCACGTGGCGGGGCGAGACTCCGGCCTTGGCGTCATGGCCGATCTGCGGCATCGTGCTGCGTCGAGGCTTGATCTCGCCGAAGGCGAGCTGCACCGCGCTGTACCCGTCGTTCTCGGTCGTCTTGACCTGGGTCACTGCACATGGCCCCGCCTCGATCACGGTGACGGGAATGTGCGTCCCGTCCGCCGTGTAGTGGCGGGTCATTCCGATCTTGCGGCCGATGATTGCAGCGGGCATGTCTGGATCCTCTCGCTCTCGTTCAGGCCTTGATCTTGACGAACACGCCGGCGGGAACCACCAGGCGGTTCAGCGCATCGACGGTCTTCGAGTTGGGCTCGGTGATGTCGATGATGCGCTTGTGGGTGCGGATCTCGAACTGCTCGCGGCTCTTCTTGTCAATGAAGGGCGAGCGGTTGACGGTGTAGGTCTCGCGGCGCGTCGGCAGCGGAACGGGACCGGCCACGCGGGCCCCGCTGATCTTCGCCTGCTCCACGATCTCCTTGGCGCTCGCGTCGAGCACCTGGTGGTCGTAGGCCTCCATGCGAATTCGGATCCTGCCGTTCATGAACCAGAGTCCTCGCTTGAGCCGTGCGGCTTGAGCCTGTGTCCTGCGCCAATCTGCCGCGGATGCCAGCGCATCCCGTTCGTGCGGCACGCGCCAGCGACGAACGTGCCCCGGACTCCATCGGCTGCAGGACGCGACCGGTGGGTACGGGGCAGAACGGACTAGATTAGTGAAATGCCCGATCCTGTCAAGGCTTGGGGGTTCTGAAGCGCCGTGGCCCGGTTAGGATCACGAGCCCGTGACGTGCAGCGATCGCCAGTTACAGCCTCGCCTCAGGGGATGCGTGGCCGGGTACCCCGGACTCACCCTTCGCACACCCGCGGTGGGTCACCACCCTCGCGAACATTGTTCTGGCCGTGGCTTGCGCACTCAGGACGCGCGGCGGCTCGATGAACGCGGAGACGACGCATCGCAAATAGGTCCGAGAACACAATGCTGGCACCAGTTGTTGGTCGGAGCATTCTGTGCGCTGCTGCTCTTCGCTTCGCCACGGGCTGAGGGGTCATATCCCCAACCTATCCAAGACGGGAGCCCGAGGTTCCGGCATGACTTGGGTGCCAATAATACTCGCTTTTCAAATCAGCAAGATGGATCTTTTTCCGCCACAGAAAATCAAAAAGTTCCGCGATCCACTCGCTCATCCACAACCGCTCCACGTTCGTCAGGGGGCTCCTCAACGCCCCCGTCCGCAAGTTCAGGATCTGCAAAGTCTTCCACATCAGGGCCGGCAGATGGGTTGGATACCTCGCCGAGCAGACTCGAGAGCCTAGGAGTCACGTTGCGGGTGCCAAAGGGCGCAAGGGTCACGAAGATCACGGGCGGGGCTCTTCCTGTGTATGGCATCGACGATGGCCAGGACCCCCCCCGCTTCAGGTTCCAGGTGCAGCCCCTGGTGTCGACCCTGCCGAGGCCGACGCCAGAGCTGCAGGTGGAGCAGTACCTCGACACAGCACGCGAGAAGGGCCAGTCGTTCCGCATCCTGCGCAATGAGCCCCGCACCATCGGCGGACAGCCAGCGCGCATCCTCTACACATCCACCGATCTGGGCGACGGAGTCACCGCCATCCAGGGATGGCTCGTGGTCCAGCTTGGCGAGTTCGACTTCATCGTGGCGTCCGTGATCTCGTCAGGTGTTGACTTCCCTTCCGCGGATCCGCTGCTCGAGCAGTGCTTCGCCACCATCGGCTTCGAGGACCTCAAGCAGATCGCAGCATCCCGCAATGCGCGCGTCGAGGAGGGCGCACGCATGCTCGCGACCCTCACGCCCGATCGCTTGCGGCAGGCGGCCGACGGCTCGTGGCGGCTCTACCGCACCACACGCCCCGATGCGTCGGGCGCGATGGCGGAGGTCGGGTACTTCGAGATGCAGGCCACGCCCGGCAACCTCGAGGATGCGTCGTCAGCGGCGGACGTGAAGCGCGACGAACGGCGCGCATCCAAGGAAGAGCCGACAGGCATGCTCGTGACCGTGCGCGGACGCACCGTGATCGATGCCACGCTGAAGCGCGTCGCCGACACGGACGCGCGCTTCTGGGTGTCGTGGGACTGGGGCTCGGAGGCGTGGAC
>VERO01000181.1 GCA_018882625.1 Phycisphaerales bacterium
GTCATCGACTTCAACGCGGCACTGACCAGGCTTGTCTCGTCTGCCGGCGACCCGATCATCGTGCCGACGCTCGCCGATCTTGGCCCGATCACGGTCTATGCCGGCGATGCGCTCGTCGGCGTGCCCGATGGCGACAGCTACGGCAGCGCATCAGGCTGGCCACGGGCTGCCGACGCGAACCGTCAGGGTGCGCTCTTCACGCAGCCGACGGTCACTGCCTTCAGCCCGTGCGGCACCGATCCCGCAGTGGCGCTGCTGATCACCTACCCGGCCGGACACTCGCCCGCGACCAGCACGGCCTGGCCGGCGGACAGCGTCTTCCCGGTCGGGACCACGACAGTCACGTGGTCGGCGCAGTTCGGCACCGGCCCGGCCACGACCGAGACCCGCGCATTCACGGTCCGCAACCACGCGCTGATGGCGATCGGCATCGAGCTCGACGGCTACAGCATCGAGGCCCACGCCCGCGGCATCGAGTTCAGCCTCGATGGCGGGGCGCAGTGGCAGCCGGCTACGGTGCAGATGTCCGCATCCACCGGCGCAACCCAATCCGCAGGCACAGGCTCCTCATCGACAGGACTTGTGACGGTGCAGGTCCCCGTCACGACGGCACCTGGAGCATGCGTGCTCGTGCGCGACCCGATCCGCAGCCTCGTGTCCGCGGCCACTCCGACTGTCACCGGCCCTGCGACAGTGTGGTCGCTATCGGTGGCGCTCACTCAGGGCGAGAGCAACCAGGATGGGGTGATCGACATCCTCGACTACGTGCTCTGGGCGCTTGACTTCGGGCTGGTCGACGGGAGTGCGCGCAGCGACTTCAACGCGGACACGTTCGTCGACAGCCTTGACTTCACGTTCATCTCCGCGAACTTCTTCAAGTCGGGCGCAGACAGCTGCTCCGGTGGTGGTGTGGCGAGCTCTTCCGCCCGCGAGCGCATCAGCGTGCGCGAGCTGCGCAGGATGGGTCAGGGCGAGATGGCAGTCGTCGACCTCAACGGCGACGGATGGGTCGACCTCGACGACATCACGCAGTGGTCGCAGGGCGTGCGCCCCAAGGGCTACTGATCCCGCGCTCCACCGCACTCAGTGTGTCGGATTGCTGCCGTCGGCCTTCGTGGCACCGAGTCCGCCCATGCGAACCGTCTCGGGACTGCCTGGACCTTGCGCAGCCTCGCGCGTCGTGACAGGCGCAGTCTTCACCGACGCCGCGGTCTTCGCGGCAGCTTTGGCGCCCGCAGCCTTGGGCTTCTCGGGCAGCGGGTACTGCGACGCGTACTCGGGCTTGAGGTAGAAGTAGTACATCGTGCCCTCGAAGTACTGGCCGCCGGCCAGGATCTCCGCGCCAGGCCCGATGCCCATGAAGATGTCCGCACGGCCCGGCGCGCGGATCGCGCCGCCCGCATCCTGGTCGAGCATGAAACGCCGGAATGGGCGCTTCTTGCCGTCAAACCCGGCCGTCTGCGTGTCGACCATCACGAGCCCGCCTGCGGGGTAGATCGACTTGTCGGTCGCGAGCGAGCTCTTCTCCGTCACGCGCACGCCGAGGCACCCTGCGGGCCAGTTGTTGCCGTCGTATGTGGAGAAGAAGATGAAGCGGTTGTTGCGGTTGATGAGGTCCTGGATCTTCGTGGGGTCGCTCTCCCACATCTTGCGCACGGCGCTGAGGGTGAGCTCGTCCTCCTTGATCAGGCCCTCCTTCACGAGGCTGTCTCCGAGGCCCACGTACTCGCCGTCAGTCGCGCCCGCATAGCCGATGAACGCGGTCTTGCCGTCCGGCAGGGTGAGCTTCGCGCTCCCGTTCACCTGCACGATGTACGCGTCAAGCGGAGTCTTGAACCATGCCAGCTCGGTGCCCGCGAGCATGCCCGACTTCTCGATCTCGGCGCGCGATGGCCACTTCGACAGCGATCCGTCCGCCATGCGCCGGCCCATCGGCTCGCCAGTGTTGGGGTCGGTCGCCAGATCTGCAGGTCGCTTGTAGATGGGGTACTGGAACTCCGAAGTCTTCGTGAGGCTCGCCTTGAACTCAGGCGCGTAGTAGCCGGTGAAGAGCACCGTGCCCTTGCCGTTCCATCCCTTGGTCTGCCAGCAGTCGAACATCTGCTTCATCGCGCCCGTGAATGACGCGATGTCCTTCGAGTCCGCGAGCACCTGCTGGAACGCGACAGCGCTCGAGCTCGCCACATCCCACGTGCACACGTCGAAGGAGGGGAAGCGGTTCTTGCTTGACGGCGCCTGGAACCACGAGATGTCCTGCGCGATCGCCTGCGAGAGGAACGCATCGCGCTGACGCCACGCATCGGTGAGGTCAGGCCACGCCTCGTCGGGTCCGAGCTTGCGGAGGGCAGACTCACCAGGTCCGAGCGCGCGGCCGTAGTCCGGCGCGGGTGCGACGGGCTCGGGGGCGGTCTCGCAGGCCTGGAGTAGGGTGACCGCGGCGAGGCCAGCGATCAGGGAGAATCGAATTCCATTCGGGTTGATGCATCCTTGCATGCGCAGGATGCTAACAACGAGTCCACAGGGCACTATCATCCAGTCATGACGATTGCCATCCACCCACCCCTTCAACTCGCCTTCATCCAGGGCTGGGAGTGGATCATCCTCCTGGTGCTGGGACTGATGATCTTCGGGCGCCGGCTGCCGGAGATCGGCCGCTCGATCGGAAAGACAATCGTCGAGTTCAAGAAGGGGATGAACGAGGTGACCCCCGACCTGAACGCGCCCGCCCAGGGCCCTGGCTCGGGCTCCGCCCCAGGTGCCCCGCACGGCGGTCACGCGCACCATCACGCGGCTCCCGGCACACTGCCACCAGGCCAGCCCCAGCAGGGGATGCACGGCGGGCAGCCCGGAGCGGCGATGCCTCAGCAGGGCACCGATCCCTACGCCAAGGGCAACTACCCCAACGCCTGACGCGCTCGGCGCCTTGCGCGCGGTAGACGTGCATCTCTCGCGTTGGTCAGCCTGGGGTGCCCAGCGTCTAGCGCGGCCGGCTGGGCTGCCACCCGGGGATTCGCTCAAACTCGAACGGCGGGGGTGCGCTGAAGTTCTGCACGCGTCCGTCACTTTCGTATCGCAGGAGCGCAAAGTCAGCGGGCCACGGCCGGTACCGCTCCCACTCGACGGAACTTCCGCCGCCTGCCGAACTTCCGCCGCCTGCCGAACTTCCGCTGCCTGCCGAACTTCCGCTGCCTGCCGAACTTCCGCTGCCTGCCGAACTTCCGCCGCCTGCCGAACTTCCGCCGGCCCGACCACGGCCGGGAACCGCGCCTAGGGCCTGGACCGCGACCGCCTTCACCGGCGCCTCCACCCGAAAATCCGCCTCATCAGCCCGCAATCGCCACTCGCCAGCAGCGCTGCCAAGCACCAGTGCCACCGCGAACACCACCGCAAACCGTCCCGCCGTGGTCCAGGTGGGCACCCAGGGGGCGGGCCGCACGAACCCCGCCCCGCACTCCGTGCACGGGCTAGCCACCGCACTCGCCACGGCAGCCACGCCCACCCCCGCAGCCGCATCTGCCTCGCGCCCCGGACCTTCGCGTGGCGCCCTCGGCTGGCCGCACGCCGGGCACTCCCCGCGCGCAAACCTCCGGCCGGCGCGCGTCGCACGCACCACTTCCTCCGCGTCGAGCAGCGCCACCAGCGGCAGGAGGAAGATCGCCGCCCCAAGCGCGCCCGTCAACCCAAGCAGCACGGTGCCCACGCCGCTCCACCCGCCCGCAGTCCCGCGGGCCACCATGTACGCCAGCGCCAGGTACACCGCCCACGCCAGGCACATGCCCGCGCGCCACCACCAGCCCCATGTGGCGATCGGGCTCGGCTGCGCGGGTGCGCTCCGGCGCGGACTCGCATCGCCGTGCGGTGACGCGTGCGCGTCCATGGCGCGCACTCAGTAGTCGCGGCGCACGAAGATGCGCGTCGCGAGGCCAAGCACCGCAGCCTCAAAGAGCAGGCTCGTGCCCACGATCCACCACACGCTGCGCGAGCGCTCCTCGTCCTCGAGCGCGCGGTTGAAGTCGCCGCGCCGCACCTCGCGCGACACGAACGCGCGCCGCGGCCCCCGCACTGGCTCATCCTCATCGGGCCGCGGCAGCGCCGCCGCCTCCACCAGCCACCGCTCCGCAAGCGACAGCGTCTCCGCCGTCTTCGGCAGCACGGTCATGCTGGTGTAGAACCACCAGTGCGCCTCGTTCCATTTCCCGGCCGCATCGGCCACCGCCACGCGCCGCTCGCGCAGGCGCTCGAGCTCCGCGGCATCGTCATCCTCATCGGCACTCGCGCCCTCGGGCACGCTCTTCTCGAGCGCAGCGACCCGCTCCTCGAGCTTCTGCAGCTCCAGCTCCGTGCCCACGCGGCCGAACGTGGAGATCGACTCCGCGCTGTGCACCGCGAACACCGCAGCCCAGAAGAGCAGCGTCACGATCAGGCTCGCCACCGTCGACCGCGTCAGCACACCCACGAGCGCGCACACGCAGTACAGGTACGAGTAGAAGAGCACCGACAGCGGCACCGCCACCAGCAGCGACCACTCCCACACGCCGCCGCGCACGCCGATCGCCACGATCGTCGCCACCGCAAACACGCTCACCTGCAGCGCCGTGAACAGCAGGCCGGTGCCCACCTTCGTCAGGAACAGCCGCGTGCGGCTGATGGGCTTGGCCAGCATCATGTCGACCGATCCGGCCGACACCAGATCAGGAATGATGCCCGCCGTCGTCACCAGCGCCAGCAGCGTCGAGAGCAGCCCGATCCACCACTCGAGCCCCACGTTCACGAAGAGCAGCTTGTAGAAGGTCTCGCGCGGCACGAGCCGCGAGTTGAAGACCGGCGAGTCGAAGGTCCACGTCAGGAACGTGACACCCTGCTCGTTGATGCCAAGCGACGCGAACAGCGCCACCACCGCACCCGACAGCGCAATCGCCAGCCAGAACAGCTTTCGGGCGTTGAGCTCCCGGTAGGCCGCGCCCAGGATCGCCAGCGTCTGCATCATCATGGCGCTGCCTCCGGTCCGCCGCCAGCGGGGCGCTCGCCGCCCGCCGCCGTGCCACTCGCCGCCGCAACACCCTTTGGCCCGCCGGCCGCGCCCGGCTTGAAGAACAGCCCAGTCGAGGGGTCGCGCACCGCGCGCATGAAC